>JBIIDQ010000014.1:0-13585 GCA_044238295.1 Vulcanococcus sp. | reverse complement strand
CCAAAGGCACCTACACGTTTGTTCATTCGGTTGATGGTGGCTTGGCGGTGGGTAATTCCGACAACGCCGATGTGGACGAGATCACGGATTACTTCAGCCTCAGCTCGACTGCCTTCATCGTTGATCTCGAAACAGGACAGCAAACCAAGATCCGCTTTCCTGATGACCGCAATCCCCTGGTGACCCATACCGCTTACGGGATCTGGTCCAATGGAGGTAGCAGTTACACCATCGCCGGTGGCACTGGCGAGGTGTTGCAGCCAGGCTCCGACCAGGTGGAGCTTGGTGCTGGTTACCTGATCGACTACGACGCGGTGACCGGTCGGTTCTCGAACTACACCACCTTCCCGTATCGCAACCGTGAGCGAACGGATCTGATCAGCCACTTTGAAGGGATCTACCGCACACCGGAGGGCGACTATCGATTACCCGCCACGGCCGTGGCGGCCAATGCCTTGGGTGATTTCTCTGTTGCCAGTGTGGTGACGGTGAAACGAAATCGCCAGGGTGACTTCCGTGAGCGCGCCCGATGGCAGGATCTCACCATCACCCGTAGCAGTGATGGTGTTCAGAGTGTTCTGAGCACAGCCAATTCCCTCTATGGCGATGCAGTGGTGGGCTTCGCTAACTATCCCGATGGCAATGGTGGCCTAACACCGCTGGATTTTGTGGCGCAGCTGTGAATCGCGCTTGCCTAAGATCATTTCATAGGTGTGTGAATGATTTTGCAAGCTAGTGCTATCGACAGCCTAACAGGCCTTCCTGTTGATGTTGAGCAGAGGCTATTTGTTCGTGAGCAGTGGGATGGCAACTGGGGGTATTGCGGTGAAACAAGTCTCATCGCGATCGGTATGAGTTTCGGGCAATATGCCTCGCAGTTCACGGTTCGAGAGCTGGCCTCACCGGGTATTTCTCAAGACCAGGAATCGTCTCAGTTGCTCTTAGGGGTCAATGGCGAAGCTGCAGCTCGCGCCATGCGTTTAACCGCTAGCGAATACAGCAGCTCTAGTGGCAAGCCGAGTAGTGATCAAAGCCAGCGGTTTATCTCTTGGATTCGCGACCAGATGAATGCAGGAGTCAGGGTGATGCTTGGCGTCTACAGCAAGGGCTTGCGTGATCCCGAGTATGACCACATCGTGCCGGCTGTTGATGTGGTGACTGGTGGATTGAGGGCTGGTGGCCAATCATGGTTGAGGGATCGCTTGTTTTTTGCGGATAACTACGGTCAGCTTCTCAGTGGCACATTTCGCGGCCTTTTGCGCGATCGACGTGCGGCCAACCTCTCATCGGCTCCGCCCTATTCCATCCCCGCCAGAGTGGGCAACTATGCCTTGGCCATTAGTGGTGTGGCCGATCCCGACCGTGTGACGATCCCCGTCATCCTGCAAGCGAGTCGCAACAACGAGCCGCTCTTGCTTGAAGGGGCTCAGCAAGCACCCACCCCAGAACCACTAACTATCCGCGCGACCGTCTTGATCCCAGATCAGGAACAGAGTTACAACGTTTATCGCTACGACGACTTTCGTGATGTCCCGGAGGCTTCCTTCAATGCGGCGGCAGCGAGTGCAGTTCAGTCTTGGTTCATTCCAGCTTCTTCAGGGGGGTCTGTTTCCTTCGATATCGATGTTCTAACGAGCGATACCGTTGTGTTTCGGGCTGTACCGACGACTGCTCTCTAAGGAGTCATCGACACAGCGCCTTTGGGAGGTTTCCTAAGCCTCAGACCTCCGCCAGCACCTTGGCTTCGTCGTCGGCGCTCACCACCCGGCCACTGTCTTCAAAGCCTTCGATTTGATCGAAGTTGAGGTAGCGGTAGAGCTCTGCGCCGCGGGGATCGATCTTGGCCGCCGCGATCGCCAGGTATTGGTCCTTGCTGGGGATGCGGCCCAGTTGGGCGCACACCGCCGCCAGTTCGGCGCTGCCGAGATACACCTGGGCGCCGTTGCCGAGGCGGTTGTTGAAGTTGCGGGTGCTGGTTGAGAACACGGTGGTGTTGTCTTCCACCCGGGCCTGGTTGCCCATGCAGAGCGAGCAGCCGGGCATCTCCATGCGGGAGCCTGCCTTTTCGAAGATGGCGTAGTAGCCCTCCTGCTTGAGCATCTCCTCGTCCATACGGGTGGGCGGGCACACCCAGAGGCGGGCGGTGTTTTCGCCCTGGCCTTCCAGCACCGTGGCGGCGGCGCGGTAGTGGCCGATGTTGGTCATGCAGGAGCCGATGAACACCTCATCGATCTGGGCGCCGGCCACCTCCGAGAGCGCTTTCACGTTGTCGGGGTCGTTGGGGCAGGCCAGGATCGGTTCGGTGATCTCATCGAGGTTGATCTCGATCACGGCGGCGTATTCCGCATCGGCATCGGCCTCCATCAGCACTGGGCTCTCCAGCCAGGCTTCCATCGCTTTGATGCGGCGAGCCAGGGTGCGGGCATCGCTGTAGCCGCGGGCAATCATGTTTTTGAGCAGCGCCACGTTGCTGCGCAGGTATTCGCTCACCGTTTCCACCGAGAGCTTGATGGTGCTGCCGGCACAAGAGCGTTCGGCGGTCGCGTCTGTCAGTTCAAAAGCTTGCTCAAGCTTCAGATCGGGCAGGCCCTCGATCTCCATGATCCGGCCGCTGAAGATGTTTGTTTTGCCGGCCTTCTCCACGGTGAGCAGCCCCTGTTGGATCGCCACATAAGGGATCGCGTTCACCACATCGCGCAGGGTCACGCCCGGCTGCAGCGAACCGGAGAACTTCACCAGCACTGATTCGGGCATGTCGAGCGGCATGGCGCCGATGGCGGCGGCAAAGGCCACCAGGCCCGAGCCGGCCGGGAAGGAGATGCCAAGGGGGAAGCGGGTGTGGCTGTCGCCCCCGGTGCCCACGGTGTCGGGCAGGAGCATGCGGTTGAGCCAGCTGTGGATGATGCCGTCGCCGGGGCGCAGGGCCACACCGCCGCGGGAGCTGATGAAGTCGGGCAGCTCGGCGTGGGTTTTGAGGTCTACCGGCTTGGGATAGGCGGCGGTGTGGCAGAAGCTCTGCATCACCAGATCTGCGCTGAAGCCCAGGCAGGCCAGCTCCTTCATCTCATCGCGGGTCATCGGCCCGGTGGTGTCCTGGGAGCCCACGGTGGTCATCAGCGGCTCGCAGCTGGTCCCCGGGCGCACCCCCGCCAGGCCGCAGGCCTTGCCCACCATCTTCTGGGCCAGGGTGAAGCCCTTGCCGCTATCGACCGGGGCCGAGGGGCGAATGAACAGGTCGCTGGCGGGGAGGCCCAGTTGGGCGCGCACCTTGTCGGTGAGAGAGCGGCCGATCAGCAGGGGGATGCGGCCACCGGCGCGCACCTCATCGGTGATGGTGCTGGGCTTGAGCTCGAAGCGAGCAACGATTTCACCGGCGTTGACCTCACCAGCGGCGCGCTCGATCGTGCCGGCGTAGGGGCGGATCGTGATCACATCGCCCGAGTTGAGGGCGCTCACGTCGCATTCGATCGGCAGGGCGCCGGAGTCTTCAGCGGTGTTGAAAAAGATCGGGGCGATCTTGCCGCCGAGCACCACGCCGCCGCTGCGCTTGTTGGGCACGTGGGGAATGTCGGTGCCGGTGTGCCAGAGCACCGAGTTAATGGCGGATTTCCGGGAGCTGCCGGTGCCCACCACATCACCCACGTAGGCCACGGGTTGGCCTTTCTGCTTGAGCTCGGTGATCAGCTCCAGGCCGCCGGGCATGCGGGTTTCCAGCATCGCCGTGGCGTGCAGGGGGATGTCTGGGCGGGTGGTGGCGTGGGTGGCGGGGGAGAGGTCGTCGGTGTTGGTTTCGCCCTCCACCTTGAACACCGTCACGGTGATCTCAGCAGGCAGCTCGGGCTTGGCGGTGAACCACTCGGCGGCGGCCCAGCTGTCGATCACGCGCTTGGCGTAGGGGTTGCTGGCGGCCAGCTCCAGCACATCGTTGTAGGCGTCGTACACCAGCAGGGTGCGGCTCAGGCCGGTGGCGGCGGCTTCGGCGATGGCTGCATCGGCGCTGGAGAGCAGCTCGATCAGCGCGCCCACGTTGTAACCGCCGATCATGGTGGCCAGCAGGTTCACCGCCTCCACCGGGCTCACCAGTGGGCTGGTGGTTTTGCCCTGGGCCACGGCACTCAGCCAGCCGGCCTTCACATAGGCGGCTTCATCCACGCCGGGGGGGATGCGCTCGGAGAGCAGGTGCAGCAGGAAACCTTCCTCGCCGGCGGGCGGGGCCTGCAGCAGCTCGGTGAGGTCTTGCGCCTGGGCGGCGGTGAGGGGCAGGGCCGGAATCCCCAGGGCTTCGCGCTCCGCAGCAGCGGCGCGGTAGTCGGCAAGGAAGCTGCTGGCAACCATCGGCGCTAAGGGTCCGGCGGACCTGACGAACTGTGACGTGACACCCATTGTTCTTTGCCGCCCTGCCCTGATCTGGTGACAACGGCTGCAATCGGGCTTTTAGGCTTCCCTATCCCCTTGCCCCTGTGCGGCTGCCGGCATGATTCCCACCTCTGATCTCCACGTGGTGGAAACGCGGCCGCTCGTGGCACCGGCTCTCCTGCATCAGGAGTTGCCCTTGGGCGAGGTTGCGGCCACCACGGTGCGCGAAGCGCGCGAGCGCATCAAAGCGATCCTGCGGGGCGACGATCAGCGCCTGCTGGTGATCGTGGGCCCCTGCTCGGTGCACGACGTGGACGCCGCCAAGGAGTACGCGGCCGCCATCGCTGAGGAGCACCAGCGCCACCGCGATCACCTCGAGGTGGTGATGCGGGTGTATTTCGAGAAGCCCCGCACCACCGTGGGTTGGAAGGGCCTGATCAACGATCCGCACCTCGATGGCAGCTACGACATCAACACCGGCCTGAAGCTGGCTCGCGGCCTGCTGCTGCACCTGGCCGAGATGGGTCTGCCCGCTGCCACCGAGCTGCTGGATCCGGTGGTGCCCCAGTACATCGCCGATCTGATCAGCTGGACGGCCATCGGCGCCCGCACCACAGAAAGCCAGACCCACCGCGAGATGGCCTCAGGGCTCTCGATGCCGATCGGTTTCAAGAACGGCACGGATGGCAGTGCCAGCACCGCCATCAATGCCATGGAGGCTGCGGCGCGCCCGCACCATTTCCTGGGCATCAATAAAGACGGCAGCGCCGCCATCGTGACCACCACTGGCAACCCCGATGGACACCTGGTGCTGCGGGGCGGCAAGCAGGGCACCAACTTCCACGCTGAGGCGATCGAATCGGCCGCGGCGGCCCTCGAGAAGGATGGTCTGCCGGCGCGGGTGATGGTGGATTGCAGCCACGGCAACTCCAACAAGGACTACCGACGCCAGGGTGAGGTGGCGGCAGCGGTGGCTGAACAACTGCGCGCGGGTTCACGCCATGTGATGGGCGTGATGATCGAAAGTCATCTGGTGGCCGGCAACCAGAAGATTCCTGCCGATCTGAGCCAGCTCACCTACGGCCAGAGCATCACCGATGCCTGCATCGATCTGGGCTCTACCCGGGAGGTTCTCGCTGAGCTTGCCGCGGCGGTTGCCCAGGTTCAAGGGAAGGCTGGGGCTCTGGTCTGAGCTCAAGAGAGAGTGAATTAGCACTCTAATAAGGTGAGTGCTAATTCACTCTGCCATTGCAAACTGTTTGATCTGAACAGTACTCAGGCTGGCAGTGACTATTGTTTGAGCAAATGCGATCAGGGGGTCTGCTGATGACCTATCTCCTGCAATTCTGTGGTGTCACTGATCCACTTCAGCTGTTTTATCTGGAGCAGAGCAGCATCAAGCAAGGGCCGGCATTTGCAGGTTTTCGACCGTTCCAGCTGGATGATCTGCTGGGGTGGGCGCTCGAGACGGCCCGTGGCCGCGACTGGAATCTGGAGACCATTCACAGCACGGTGGTGGATGTCTGGCTCGAGCGCGCCGAAGCCATTCGCCAATGGCAGCAGCGGTTGCTGATGGAGCCGAACGACCGTCGGATCGTGGCTGGCCTCGGCACCCAGTACGACTGGGAGCGTCGCTGTGAAGCGATGCTGCAGGCCTGAGGCTGGGCTCAGTGACTCCAGTGCTGCCAGAGCAGCCCGGCACTCAATGGCACGCTGAAGTTGTCGATGCCAAAGGCGCTCAGTTGTTCCAGTGCTGTGGCGAGGGCCGCAATCAACATCAGGTTGGGCAGGTTGGGGGCTGCGAGGCCCTGGATTAGAGCGGTCTGTTGTAGCAGTGTGAGCACCGCCAGTGCCCCCAGCGCCATCGCCGCGGTGCCTGCCAAGGATTTGCCCTGGCCGAATAGGCGCCAGCGCGGCGAGTTGAGCTGCGGTCCGAGCAGGCCCGCTAGCCCATCCCCGATCGCCATCACCAACACGCCCGCTGCAACGGCCAGGGGCTGGCTGGGCCAGAACAGCGCCAGCAGCAGAGCGATCGAGGCTCCATAGGCGATGGTGCCGTAGCTGTGACGGCCCACATCCTCAACGGCCGGCAGGAGCCTGAAGCGATGGTTGATCGCTGTTGCCACAGTGACGGCGATGGCGGCGGGAAGGGCCACCCAACGGCTGATGCCCAGAGCCCAGGCCAGCAACACCACCGGTCCGGTGCCGATGTGTACCACTTTGCGGCTCCATTCCCGCTGGTCAGGCCAGCGACGACGCACAGCCAGAGCCGTTGCCACCACAATCGCGAGCCAAAGCGACACAACGGCGACGCCGATGAGCTGTTGGATTAGAACCTCGTTCAAGGGCAGCGGGCTCAGGCAGCCTGCTGATAATTGGTCATCATGCGCAGCTTGAGAATCGCCTTGGCTTCCAGCTGACGCACTCGCTCCCGCGACACATTGATCTGACGGCCGATCTCGGCGAGGGTGAGGGGCTCGTTGCCTTCCAGGCCAAAGCGCAACTCAATAATGCGCCGTTCGCGCTCATTCAGCTGTGAGAGCCAGGTGCCGAGGTGCTCCTTCTGCAGGCTGCGATCCATGGAATCCATGGATTCGTTGCTGTTGGGGTCGGCAATCAGTTCGCCCAGGGTGCTGCGATCGTCGTCGCCGCGGGCATGGGCATCCAGGGAGGCGCAGGGCGCACTCTGTGACACCAGATCTTCCAGCTCATCGGGCGACATGCCCATGGCATGAGCCAATTCGAGGCGATTGGGTTGGCGCCCGAAGCGATGGGAGAGTTCCCGGGTGATGCGCCGCATCTTGGAGAGCTTTTCGCTCACATGGATCGGCAGGCGGATGGTGCGGGCGCTGTTGTCGATGGCCCGCGTCATGCCTTGGCGAATCCACCAGTAGGCATAAGTGGAAAACTTGTAGCCCATGGCGGGATCGAACTTGTCGACCGCTCGTTCCAGGCCAATCGCTCCTTCCTGCACAAGATCGAGCAGTTCGAGGCCCTGGTTTTGATATTTCTTTGCCACGCTCACAACCAAGCGCAGGTTGGCCGCCATCATCCGATCGCGGGCGCGGCAGCCCATGCGGATTAGATGCTTCTGGCGTGGGGTGAGTTGATCGCTGGGGAGCTCCTGGAGCTTCTTCATTGCCTGCACATGATGGGCAAGCTCGATTTCTTCAGCGGGGGTGAGCAGCGGCACACGACCGATGTTGCTCAGATACCAGCCGATCGAATCAGCACTGAGGCGACCTCCCTGGCGGTACGCGCCGTTTCGGGTGACTGATCTGTTGTTCATCAGCCCGGAAGCAGCGGCATTGTTGGTATCCATGGTGCGGAATCCAGCAGGATCGGACTGGAGTGGGAGGAAGACTTGAGGGTTGTTGGAGTGTTGAGACATGCTCGTGACCCCGACCTCAAATTGATTTGGCCGGAATTTAGCACTTTCACTGTGTTGAGAACGCAGCGAATTGGAAGACTTGCTGCAGCCTTTCCGTTGGATTTTCTTTCTGTTTGTAGCGGCGGTTACTGCTAGTTGTCGCCGGCAGATAGTCCCTGCTGCCATCCGTTGATCAGGCCTGCCTGAATGGCGAGGCTGTCATCATCGGGAACGCGGCGAATGAAGCTGCCATCAGCCTGCATGTCCCAGGCGGTGCAGTTGTCGGCTAGGTAGGCGTCGATCAGGCGCAGTAGACGCTGGTGCAAGGTTGGATCCTCGATGGGCACCACCGCTTCCACGCGGCGATCGAGGTTTCGGCCCATCCAGTCGGCGCTGCCGATATACATCTCATCTGCACCGCCATTGGCGAACCAGAAGAGTCGTGAGTGCTCCAAAAAGCGACCGATCACGCTCGAGACGCGGATGTTCTCGCTCACGCCTTCAACGCCTGGCCGCAGGCTGCACATGCCGCGCACCACTAGATCGATCTGTGCGCCCGCTTGAGAGGCTTCATAAAGCAGGCCGATGATGCGTGGATCCACCAGCGCGTTCATCTTTGCTTTGATCGCGGCGGGCCGTCCGGCCCGGGCATGTTCCGTTTCGCGCTGAATCAGCTCCTGCATGCGCCGCCGGAGCGTGACCGGTGCCACCAGCAGCTTCCGGAACTCCTGCTGTTTGGAGAAGCCTGTGAGGTAGTTGAACAGTTCGGCCAGGTCCTGGCCCAGCTCCGGCCTGGCGGAGAGCAGACCCAGATCGGTGTAGAGGGTTGAGGTGCGGGAGTTGTAATTGCCAGTGGCGATGTGGCAGTAACTGCGCAGCCTTTCCTTTTCCTTGCGCACCACCAGAGTGATTTTGGTGTGGGTTTTCAGACCGATCACTCCGTACACCACGTGCACGCCGGAGCGCTCCAGCTGCCGGGCCCATTGAATGTTGTTGTCTTCATCGAAGCGGGCCTTGAGCTCCACCAGGGCCATCACCTGCTTGCCGTTCTCAGCAGCGCGGATCAGGGCGGCAATGATCGGGGAATCCTTTGACACCCGGTAGAGCGTCATCTTGATCGCCAGCACCGATGGGTCGTCGGCTGCCTGGTTGATGAACTCCTCCACCGAAGTGGAGAACAGATCGAAGGGGTGATGCAGCAGCACATCGCCCCGGCGCAGTACGGAAAAGATGCTTTCGAATTCCTCGGCCTTGATGGAACCGTCTTCCAGCAGGCCTTTCTGGGCCCGGGCCAGCACCGCTGGGGTGCGGCCGCGGTAGGGCTTGTCCTTGAGCTTGGGCAGGGGAACTGCCAACAGGCTCATCAGATCGTCGAGGCCGAGCGGACCATTGACCCGATAGAGATCCGCCGGCTCCACGCCGGTGCCCTCCAGCAGTAGATCCACCACGTGTTGAGGCATTTCATCAGCCACTTCGAGGCGCACCACTTCGCCACCCATGCGGCGCTTGCGCAGACCCTGCTGCAGGGCCTCCATCAGATCGTCGGCTTCCAGGTCCCGCAGTTCCAGGTCGGCGTCGCGGGTGACGCGGAAGAAGTAGTGCCCTTCCACCGTCATCCCCGGGAAGAGCAGCTTCAGGTTGAAGGCCACCACCTGCTCCAGCGGTACCGCGGTGTAAACGGGCTTGGGTTCGTGGTCGCTCAGTTCAACGGGTAGCTGCACGAAGCGCGGCAGGTTTTTCTGCGGCACCTTCACGCGGGCGAATTGTTGTTGGCCGGAATCGGGGTCGCGAATCAGCGCGGCAATGTTGAGGCTGAGATTGCTGATGAACGGAAAGGGGTGTGCCGGATCCACCGCCAGCGGCGTGAGCACAGGAAAGATGGCGTTTTGGAAGTAGGTGTTGACCCACTGCTTCTGTTGCTTGTTGAGCTTCGCGTAGTCGATCAGATGAACACCAACTTCTGCTAGTTGATGCTTGAGGTAATGGCGGTAGTGGGCCTGTTGTTGGCTCAACAGCGGCGCCAGAGCCTCCCTGACCTTGGCCAGCTGCTGGCTTGGCGTGAGGCCGTCGTCACTCAGGGTTTGAACGCCAGCCTCAACCTGTGACTTCAACGAAGCCACTCGCACCATGAAGAATTCGTCGAGGTTATTGCTGAAAATTGCGCTGAACTTGGCCTGCTCCAGCAGCGGTGTGTGCTCACTCAGCGCTTGTGAGAGAACACGTTGATTGAAGGCAACCCAGCTGAGCTCCCGGTTGATATACAGCTCCGGAGCTACCGCGGGTTCAGCCATGCATCACCGATCAACCTATCAATTCAAACTAGCAATCAGGTTGCGCTGTTTTGCGTGTTCTGCCCGCTTGACGGCAGGCCTCCGGCGACTAGAGCGGCCACGCCCAACAGCAGAACAATCCCCAACCAGAACGGACTGCGTTGCCCCAAGAGGTCGTAGCTCAACCCTGCCACGGGCGGGCCGATGAAGCTGCCCAGGCTCTGGAGCCCCTGCAGGCTGCCGAGGGCTGCACCCTGGCCGCTGTCGCCGAGGCGGCGTGACACCAGTGCCCGCAGGCATGGAGTGACCAAGCCGGTGCCCAGGGCCAGGATCGCCACGGCGCTGAAGACCACTCCAGCTGCATTGCTGCTGTTGGCCATCGGGATCAGCAGGCAGCCGATGATCACGAAGCCCAGGCCCGCCAGGGTGAGGCGCCACTCGCCGAAGCGCGCCACCAGGGGGCCGATTAGGCCGCCCTGCACCACCGTGGCCACCACGCCCACGATGAGGAACGCTGTGGTGGCCAGGCCAGGCCCCCAGTTAAACGCCTGCTTGAAATAGAGCACCAGCACGGCTGTGAAGCCGTTGAAGGCCATGAAAAACAGGAAGAAGGCAGCGCAGAGCCGGCGCACCTGGGGGTTGGTGAACATCCGCTTCAGGGCTGTGAAGGGGTTGAGATCACGTTTGCGCGGCATCGCCTGCCGAGCCTCCGGTGGATGGGTTTCGGGTAGCAACGTCACCACCAGCAGCAGATTCACCAAGGCGAATCCTGTGGCGACCCAAACGGGCAGGGTCACGTTGTAGCCCGCCAGCAGACCTCCAAAGGCTGGGCCAAGGATGAAGCCCAGGCCGAAGGCAACGCCGATCAGTCCGAAGGCCTTGGCCCGGTTTTCGGGGGTGGAGATGTCGGCGAGCACGGCGCCGGCGGTCGCCGCGGTGCCACCGCTGACCCCATCGATCAGCCGTCCGCAGAACAGCAGGGCCAGCGGAATGAGTCCACCAGTTGCCCAGGGGATGGCCTGCCAATTGATGCTCAAGGTGATGGCAAAGAGCCCCAGCCCTAAGACCGATCCGCTGACGCACACGGCGATCACAGGCTTACGGCCGTAGCGATCGCTGAGGGCGCCGATCAGTGGGGTGAAGGCGAACTGGGCGATCGCATAGCTGCCCGCCAACAAACCCAGGGTGCGGCCGTTGCTGGTGAAGCTGGCGAGCAGAAACGGCAGCAGCGGGAAAACGATGCTTTCTCCCAGCCGGTCGTTGAGCAGCGTGATGAAGGCACAGAGGGAGGTGGAGGGTCGGCTCCAGCTCATGGCGGTGGCCCGGTGATGGCTTCACCTTCCCACGAGGCCTTATTTCAAACGCCTTAGTAGCTGACGGACCACTTGGCTCAGCGGTGACTGGTGCTCATGGCGATCGGTGTGATGTTGCGGGGCGATCATCACCATCCCTCCCACCATTGAGAAGGAGCCGGTGCCGCTTTTGACGAGCATTGGAGGACCAGCAAAGTGGTCGAAAAGTAGAGCTGGCGCTTGGCTTACCCAGCTGTGTACGGAAACTTTTTGGTTTTTTGGAAAGCATGATTTGCGCCGATCAGGATGGAGGTTCCATTTCCGATCGTTAGGTCATGAGCTCGGAGTTGCCTGTGTCTTCTCTCAGTCACCTCAACGCTGCCGGTGAAGTGCACATGGTGGAGGTGGGTGATCGGCCGCAGACCCGCCGTGAGGCCCGGGCGGAGGGTTGCATCCAGATGCGGCCTGACGTGCTGGCTCTCGTGATGGCTGGTCGCGCTCCGAAAGGCGATGTGTTGGCGGTGGCGCGGGTCGCGGCGATTCAGGCGGCCAAGCGCACCTGGGAGCTGATCCCGCTGTGTCATCCGATTGCGCTCAGCGGTGTGGATGTGGTGATCAGCCCCAGTGCTGATGGTGCTGGGCTGCGGTTGGAGGCCAGCGCCCGCACCACTGGCAGCACCGGCGTGGAGATGGAGGCGTTGACCGCGGTGCAAGTTGGCTTGCTCACCCTTTACGACATGCTCAAGTCGGCCGATGCCGCCATGACGATCAGCGGCGTGCGCTTGCTGAGCAAGAGCGGCGGGCGCCATGGCCATTGGCAGCGCGGGGAGGACAGTGCTGATGTCTGACGCGATCAACGCCGAGCCTTACGGCCGAGAAGGCCTGCCGCTGGAGCAGGCCCGCGTTCAGATCCTGGAGGCTCTTCAGCCGTTGGGACTTCAGGAGACCGTGCCGCTCACCCAGGCCCTCGGCCGAACCACCGCAGCTGCGCTGGTGGCGACGGCTGCCGTGCCTGGTTTTCGTGCCTCGATCATGGATGGCTACGCCATTGCCGGTGGGGCTCAGCCGGAGCCTGGCCAGCAGTGGAGGTTGGTTGGGGGTTCGGCTGCCGGAGCACCCCACACCACAGCGCTTGCTGTTGGGGAAGCTGTGCGCATCCTCACCGGAGCTGTGGTGCCGGAGGGGAGCGAGCGTGTGTTGCCCCAGGAGTTGGTGGCGGCGGACGGCGCACAACTCGAATTGGTGAAACCCTGCGGGCCCAACGCTTGGATTCGCCAACCCGATGAGGAGGCGGTGCCTGGACAGGAGCTGGTGCCCGCGGGCCAACGGTTGGGAGTCGCTGATCTTGGGCGCCTCGCCAGTTGCGGGGTGCAGCAGGTGTTGGTGAATCGCCGGCCGCGCCTGGGCCTGTTGATCAGTGGCGATGAGTTGTTGCCGCCCGGGATGGAGCGGGGCCCGGGCCAGATCTGGGAGAGCAACTCCGCTCTGCTGATGGCGTTGCTGCAGCGACTGGGCTACGCCTTTGCAGATCGGCGCGTGGTTGTCGATCAACCGGAGCCATTGCGCGCTGCACTGCGGGAGCTGGCGCAGGGTTGTGATGTGGTGGTGAGCACAGGCGGCGTGTCTGCCGGCGACAGCGACTGGATTCGGCCTTTGGTGGAGGAGTTGGGCGCGGTGCGCTTCTGGAAGCTGTTCCTCAAGCCCGGCCGTCCCTTTGCCTGGGGGCAGGTGGCTGGGGTGCCATTTTTTGGGCTGCCAGGCAATCCGGTGGCGGCAGCAATCACGGCGCTGCAACTGCTGTGGCCTGCGCTGCAACGCCTAGAGGGGGCGGAGGTTCAGGTGTTGCCGCGGCTGAAAGTGCAGCTGGAAACGCCGTTGCGTCGCGGTTCTGGACGACCCGAGTTGGCTCGGGCTCAGTTGGCGGTGGCGCCTGATGGAGGGTTGTGGGCGCGGATGGGCGGCACCCAGGCCTCTTCGCGCATCGGTTCGCTGCAGGGGGCGGATTTGCTGCTTGAGATTCCGGCGGAGCTGGGATCGCTCGAACCGGGCACCGAACTGTGGGCGCAGTTGCTGCGGTTGCCGGTGTTTTGACTCAGAGCGGCGTGTTGCCCGTGAGCCAGGAGCCGGTGCCATCGGCGCGCCACTCCCGTTTCCAGAACGGTGCATCGTGTTTGAGCGCTTCTAGCAACTCCTGACAGCAGCGCTGGGCGGGTCCGCGGCGGTCAGCGCTGATGGCCACCAGAACGATCGCCTCTCCCGGGAGCACCCGGCCGATGCGGTGCTGCACCAGGCAGCTG
>JBIIDQ010000210.1:0-3870 GCA_044238295.1 Vulcanococcus sp. | reverse complement strand
ACCTGGTTCATCGTGGCCTTGGTGGTGTTCATGGCGGCCTCGATTCAGTTTTATGCCCGCTGGCGGCGGCTGCGTGCTGAACGCGACACTGCCACTGGCGCGGCTTAGGTCTGTGATGGCTGCTCAGGCGCTACGCGCGGTTCTCGAGCAAGTGCACCCGGATAGCTGTCCTTCCATTCTCAACTTTCACTGCCACACCACGTACAGCGACGGGAGCCTCCGCCCGGAAGCGTTGGGTGAGCAGGCCCTGGCGATCGGTCTGTCACACCTTGCTGTGACCGACCACCACTCCACGCTGGCGTTTGAGCCTTTGCAGCGTTGGTTCCTTGCCCAGGCGGATGCTGGGCTCACGGTGCCAACCCTGTGGAGTGGTGTGGAAATCAGCTGCCTTTTGGATAGCTGCCTCGTCCATGTGCTGGCACTCGGTTTCGAGCCGGGACACAGTTCCCTGGATCCCTATCGCCAGGGGCAGGCGCCTGTGGGCGAGCTGCTCCAAGCCCGCGAGGTGGTGAGCCGGATCCATGAGGCCGGTGGCCTCGCAGTGTTGGCCCATCCAGGGCGCTACCGGCTCAACTTTCAACGGCTGATTCCTGCCGCTGCCGCTCTGGGGTTTGACGGAGCGGAGGCCTACTACGACTACGAGCTGCAACCTCGCTGGCAACCCACTCCGGTCGTGTGTGATGCGATCGCCAAGTTGCTGGACGATCACGCACTTCTGCGAAGTTGCGGAACCGATACCCATGGCCTACAGCTCTGTGGCCGCTAGGGTTCCCCAAGCATTCATCCCTGCCGATGGGCCTGATCGATCGTCTGCTCGGTGGCAACAAGTCGGTGACTGGCACCGGCGCAGCGAAGCCCGCCAAGAAGCAAGAGGAAGCCTTCTTCCTGGATGCCGATGCCTCCAGCAGCATGGGCAACGTGGACTTCATGCGTCGCTCGAACACGATTCGCCACACCTTCCCCGGTACTGCCAGCAGCCCCGGCGACAAGGAGCTGGTGGAGGAAGTGGCCTCAATGGAAATGCGCCGCGAAAAAGCCACCCCCGGCCTCGGTGGTGTGGAAGAGAAGCAGGAGGAGATCAACCTCACCGGTGGCATTCCCAAGCCGGTGAAGAAAACCTTCGCCGAGCAAATGAGCAAGGCCGAGTTGGACCAGCGCATGAAGGGTTCGGCTGTGGGCGTGAACACCCCGGGTCAGGCCAACGCCAAGCTCCAGGCCCCTACCGAAGCGCAGCCTCAGATCACCACACAGCAAGCCAGTAAGCCCGGCGATATCGGTGCTTTCAAGGGCTGGGTGAAAGACCTCTGATCACTGAAAAGGATCACCCCTCCACAAGCTGTTCCGCTTCAAGCACCAGCTGGCGCAACCGCTCCAGCTGGTTTTTTTGTGCGCCGCTCCAGAGGCCGCGGTTGTGGGCTTCCAGCAACCGCTCGGCCATGTCGCGCAGGGCCCAGGGGTTGGCCTGTTTGAGGAAGGCGAGCACCTGCTCATCCCCCAGCCAATGCTCGGTGATGGCGCCGTAGCTCCAGTCGGGCACGCGGCCGGTGCTGGCGTCGTAGGCGAAGAGGTAGTCGAGGCTGGCGGCCATTTCGAAGCCGCCCTTGTAGCCGTGCTGTTGCATCCCTTCGATCCAGCGGGGATTGAGCACCCGCGAGCGCAGCACCTTGTCGAACTCCCGCTCGAGCCGATGCACACGTGGGCGCTGATGGCGGGAGTGGTCGCCAAACCACAGCTGGGGCGCCCTGCCCGAGACCGCCTCCACGGCTGCTGAGAGTCCGCCCTGGAACTGGTAGTAGTCGTCGGAATCGAACAAGTCGTGTTCGCGGTTGTCCTGGTTGTGGAGCACCACCTCCACCGCCGCCAGCCGCTGCTTAAACCCCTGGCGATCAGCCTGAATTTCCAGGCGGGAGCTGCTGCCATCGGCGCCGCCGAGGCCTTCGTAGCGCCAACTGCTCCAGTTGAGATAGGCGGCGGCGAGGTCGGCGCGGCTCTCCCACTCGCCGCTGTCGATCAGGCCCTGCAATCCGGCCCCGTAGGCCCCGGGCGCAGAGCCATAGACGCGCCAGCAGTGGCCATCCCGCCTGGCCGCTGCCGCCAAAGGGTTGTCTGCCTCAGTTTCATCGGCAGCCGCCACCAGAGCCGTGGCGCGATTGAGCCAGGCCACCAACTGCGGGAAGGCATCGCGGAACAGCCCTGAGATGCGCACGGTCACATCCACACGCGGGCGGCCCAGCTGCGCCAGCGGGATCAGCTCAACGTCCACCAGGCGCCGGCTGGGTCCATCCCAAAGCGGGCGCACTCCCAGCAGAGCCAGGGCCTGGGCGATGTCTTCGCCGCCGTTGCGCATGGTGCTGGTGCCCCACACCGAGAGGGCCAGATGGCGCAGGGGCTCGCCCTCCTGCATCAGGTGTTGATCCAGCAGCAGCTCTGCGCTGCGGCGCCCCAGATCCCAGGCCGCTTCGGTGGGCAGGGCGCGCAGATCCACGCTGTAGAAGTTGCGCCCCGTGGGCAGCAGATCCGGCCGGCCGCGGGTGGGAGCCCCGGAGGGTCCGGCGGCGATACGCCCTCCGGAAATCGCTGTGAGGAAGGCCTGCTGCTCAGCCGTGCCGCAGCGGAGCAGGTTGGGGAGCAGGCCGGCTTGCAACCGATCCAGAACGCGGTCGGTTTCAGCTCCCGCTGTTTGGCCGGGCCGCCGGCCGGCGATCAGCTCGCTGCACAGGTCGCCCGCCTGAGCCTCCAGCCACTCCACCGCGTCGCCAGCGCGCCTGGGCAGCAACACACCGAGAGCCTCGAGTCGCTGGCTGTCGGCATCGCTGAGCGGCGCTTCCTCCGGTTCAGCCCAGGGATCCAGCTCAATTTCCAGGTCGCGAGCAATGGCTTGGGTGAGACCGAGGCCCTGATCCTGGGGAGGACGAGCCAGGCAGCTGAGCAGTTCCGCTAACGCCGCCGGTTCCGGCAGCGATCCGAAGCGATGCAGGCCGGTGCGCACCTGCGCTTCCTTGAGCTCACACAAGTAGCCATCGGCCGCATCGAGGGGATCGCCACCCTCCACACCTGCCAGGAGATCGGGCAGCTGCAACGCCGCCAATCGCTCGAGAACTAGGGCCCTCAATTGTTCGCTGCGGGCACTGCCGAGCTGCATCGCCTCCCAGTATTCGTCGATCAGGGCTTCCAGTTCGCGCAGATCACCATGCAGGCCGGCGCGACCGAGGGGCGGGGTGAGGTGATCGAGGATCACCGCCTGAGCACGGCGCTTGGCCTGGGAGCCTTCACCGGGGTCGTTGACGATGAATGGATAGATGTGGGGCATGGGCCCTAGAGCCCACTCCGGGTAACAGCTGCTCGAGAGGCCTAGCCCTTTGCCCGGCAGCCACTCGAGGTTGCCGTGTTTGCCTACATGACAGATCAACTGCACGCCGGCCCCTTGCCGCAGCCACAGGTACTGGGCCAGGTAGGCGTGGGGGGGTGGCAGATCGGGCGAGTGGTAGCTGAGGCTGGGGTCGCGGTCGTAACCGCGCTCGGGCTGGATCAGCACGATCACCTGGCCGAAGCGCAGGGCCTGGATTGGAAATCCTGCCGCTTCCAGTTGCGGGTCGGCGCCCGGTGCCCCCCAGCGCGCTTCCAGGCGTTCACGCCCTTCCAAGGGCAGTTCTGCGTACCAGGCCTCGTACTCCGCCAGGGGCAGATGGGCCAGAGCAGGCCGATGCAGGCTTTCAGGATCGTTGCTGCGGCCCGCCAGGAGCAACTGGATCAGCGCATTGCCATCAGCAGGCAGCGGGTCATCGCCGAGGGTGTAACCGGCATCGACCAGCCACTGCAACATCGCGGCGGCACTGGCCGGGGTGTCGAGCCCAACGCCATTGGCCAGGC
>JBIIDQ010000322.1:0-3886 GCA_044238295.1 Vulcanococcus sp. | reverse complement strand
CCTTGCAGCGGGCGGTGGATCTGGGCTGCGAGCGGGGTGAGCGAACGCCGTGGGCCAGAACGGTGCGCACCTGCCAGCAACTGCTGCAACGCAGCGATGCTTTGTGGACCTTTCTGGAACAAGAAGGGATCGAGCCCACCAACAACGCTGCCGAGCGAGCCCTGCGTCAGTCGGTGATTCAGCGCAAGATCAGCCATGGCGTCCAATCCCGCCAGGGAGCGATCTGCCGCAGCCGGCTGCTCACCGTCACCACCACCCTGCGCCAACAAGGCCGTGATCTCTGGCAGTTCCTGGAGCAGGCCTGGATCGCCCATCACCGCAGCGGGCTGATGCCATCACTGCTGCCGGCGCTCTGAATTCACCAACAGGCCGAATGGCGTCTTGATCGCTCAGTGATGCACGATCAGCGTGCAGTCCTGCGACCGTGCATCTCATCCCCTGAACGCATACCGACAACGATTGCGCTGATCAACACCGCCACCGACACCGCTGCATCCGTAAGCAGATGCAGCACCGCCGCCCGTTGGTTCAGGTCGTGGTGGTGGTCGTGGCCAAACAACCGAGCCGAGAGCAGGTTGATCACGATGCCTGCCGCAGCTGCCCAGGCCACAGGGCCAGCGATCAAGGGCACCGGGTTGGCGAGTCGTTGGATGGCTTCCACCACCACCACAACACCGGCGGAGAAGATCAACAGTCCATTGATCAGCGACGCCATCTGGGTGCTGCGCCCATAGCCGTAGGTGAAACGCCCCTGAGGCGGCCGCAGGCTGAGCCGTTCCGCTCCCCAGCCGAGCACCAGGCCGATCACATCCCCGAGATTATGGAGGGCATCACCGATCAGGGCGAGGGAGCCAAACCCAAAGCCGATGACTAGCTGCAGGGCGGTGAGATTGCTGTTGAGCACGATGCTCCAGCGGAAGGCTGCACCAGCCGTGCGCTGATGCTCATGGTCACTGGAATGGTCATGACCGTGGTGGTCGTGGCCATGGTGATGGTCGTGTCCTGCGCCCATGGCTCAGCCCTCCGCCTGAGCCGCCAGGTAGGCGGTGATCATCTCGTTCATGCCCTGTTGCGTGCGGCCATGGGGGCGGTATCCCTTGGCTGCCCAGACCCGATCGAGCTCCATCCGCAACTCGGGCGTGATCCAGCAGGAGAGCAACACCTTGCCCTCCCGGCTTGAGGTGCAACGCTTCTCTGCCACCGACAACACATGGGGAACATTGTGCAAATGTACACAATGTTGCTGTGGCGTCTCCATTCGCCTCCCGTAGAAATGCTGCAAAGCGCACGGTTTGCTTCTCTCTAATCCACGGATTCGATCGCAACCGAGAAGCAACTGCCAGATCCGGGTTGCGATTGCACTTCGATCTGAGTTTGATGGCGGCGCGCAATCGCTTGAGCAATCGCTAGCCCCAGACCACTGCCACCATGGCTTCGTGAACGCGATGGATCGAGACGAGTAAAGCGATCAAAGATTCGTTCTTGCGCATCGATCGCAATGCCAGGACCGCTGTCGCTGATTGACAGCCTGATAGCCCGTCCATCCCGCATTAGGCCTATATCAATCTGTTCTCCAGGTGGACTGTGCTGAATGGCGTTACTCAATAAATTGATCACCAGCCGACTGAGCTCTGACTCCAGTCCGAGCACCCTCCCCGCCGGCAGCCAAGACGTTTGAATCAGGCTGATGTGGGCTGCTGCCGCGCTTTCTCCGAAATCCTCCAGTACATCAGTGGTGATCTCCGCAAGATCACAAACCTGTTTCTGGGCTTCGTCGCAGGGTCGCTCCAGGTTCGCAAGCAACAGGAGATCACTGATCAGCTCTTGTAGACGTCGACCTTGAACAAGCACGCGATCCAAACCTTTGGCCGGTATGGGCTGTGGCGCTTGGGCGAGTGCGCTGCGCTCTGCTTCCACCACTGCAAGCAGATTTGCCAGGGGGGTCCGCAGTTCATGAGCCACATCAGCGCTGAATTGCTCCTGGCGTTGGTAAGCCTCAAGCAGGGGCGCGATCGCTAATCCGGAAAGCCACCAACTGGCTGCACCCATGGCCAGTAACGCGATCAGAAAAACACCATGCCCCAGCCACAACAAGCGTTGTGCCTCGGCGTCAAGATCCCTCAGGCTCCGGGAAATCTGGAGGTAGCCCCAAACGGGCTCACTGCTTCCATTGGACTGATGGAGATGGATGGAATAGGTGAGCCAGCGCACTCCCCCAGAAGCCTCTGTGATCTGCCAACCCACATCACTGGCTAGAGATGTCATGAGCGGATCCTCTGGAGATCTAGCGATCAGAGCTCCACGCTGATCGAGTAAACGCAACTTGTAGCGATCGGAATCCGTGGCACTGATCGCATGGCGTTCAACCAGTGAATCGGCTGGATTGCAAGGCTCTCCAGTCATGCAGAGACCTGGCAAGACCATCGCCAATTGTTGTGACGCCTGGGCACGCGTTGGCAGGATCGGTTTGAGACTGTCGTGCAAGGTGCCAGCCAGGGCCTGTAATTCACGCCGAATCGCATCGTCCTGATTCTTCAGCAACAACCGCCCCATTGCAAAACCAGCGCCATAGAGGAGCGCGCCCATCACGAGCAATGAAAGACCGGCCAGCCTTAGGCGGGCAAGCATCACCAAGCGATTCCTTGGAGTTGGACTGGTGCTCAAAGCAATGCACCAGCCTGTGGATTGAATCGATATCCCTTGCTGGGTACGGTTTCAATCGGAGAAGCAAGGCCATGAGCAGCCAACTTGCGGCGCAGCAATCGAACCTGGGCTGCAACAACATTGCTGATTGGGTCCTGCTGCAGATTCCACAGCTGGTTGCGTAAGCGCGAGCCTGAGATCAACTGATCGGGATGCTCCATGAAATAACTCATCAACTGTTGCTCTTTCGTGGACAGCTCAACGTTCACCTGAGCGGTCATTGTTGTCACTTCAAGCAGACCCGTAGCAAGGTCCAGACGAAAACAGCCTGCCTCCAGCCGTGGATCCCGGTAGCTGGGATGACGCCGCTGCAAGGCCCGCACCCTTGCCAGTAGTTCCTCCATCGCAAACGGCTTGCTCAGGTAGTCGTCGGCGCCGGCGTCGAGGCCCTCCACCCGATCGGACGTCTTGCTGCGGGCCGTGAGGAGCAGCAGCGGAAGCGTGAGGCCTGATCCTCGGGCGCGCCGGCAGAGTTCAAGCCCGCTCAGTCCTGGGAGCATCCAGTCCACGATCCCCAGGTCGTATCGGGCCAGCTCCCCGCTGAGCAGCGTCCAGCCCGTTACGCCATCAGCGCACTGGTCCACCACATGGCCCTGCTGCTGCAACACCGCCTGGATCGCCGTGGCCAGATCCTCCTCGTCTTCCACCAGCAGGATGCGCAACGGCAACAGCTTTCGACCTGGGCGGGCAGATGCTAAGCAGCGCAGGCGATTTCACCTGTTTTTCATCCCGTCTACGCCATCCTCCGCGCAGCGTTCGCTCTACACGCTGTGCTTCACCGGCTTCTCCAGCTCACTGCCACTGCCAGCCTCACGGCGACAGCTGTTCTTGTTGCGTCGCCAGTTCTGGCCCATGTGGGCCATGGCGACGAGTTTCAACAGCAGGGGGATGTGCGTCAGGTGAAGGCCAACGCCGATACCGATGCCCTCTTGGGGGTGATGACCGAGAAGCCACAGCAAGGGCCGCAGGGCCTCACTGTTCCTTCGGCAGCCGTGGTGGATGCGGATGGCCAGTCACTCGTGTTCGTGAAGAGCGGCACCACCTACGACCCGGTGTTTGTCGAGGCCGGAGCAGCCAGCGGTGATCGGGTTTCCATCACCAGTGGGATTGATCCCACAGACGAGGTGGTGGTGCAGGGCGCCCTCTCCCTTTACGCCGAATCCAAAAAGAGCGAGCAGAGCGA
>JBIIDQ010000209.1:0-3898 GCA_044238295.1 Vulcanococcus sp. | reverse complement strand
CTGTGTATGAGAGCTTCTTCAACCCACTGTTCCGCGGCTTCCTCGCCGTTCTCATGATCATCATGGGGATGGAGGCTGCCCAGCGCATGAATGAGTTGCGCAAAGTGGCCCAGTGGTTTGCCATCTATGCCTTCATTGCGCCGATCGTGCATGGCTTCCTGGGTTTTGGTGTTGGCTTGATCCTGCACAAGCTCACCGGCTTCAGCATTGGCGGCTCTGTGGTGCTGGCAGTGATTGCGGCATCGAGCTCCGACATCTCTGGCCCACCCACCCTTCGCGCTGGCATTCCATCGGCGAATCCCTCGGCATACATCGGCGCCTCCACAGCCATCGGAACCCCAGTGGCCATCGCGATCTGCATCCCGCTCTTCATTGGGATTGCTGAAGTGATGCTCGGCCGATAGAGATCTCTCAAAACAGTTATCAAGAAACAAAAACCATGAGCCAACAAGTCTGGAAGCTGGTGATCGTTGCGGAGGAAATCCTCTCCAAGAAGCTCACTAAACTGATCAAGGAAGCCGGTGCCACCGGTTACACTGTGAATGCAGCTGGCGGGGAAGGCAGTCGCAATGTACGATCCACCGGCGAACCGAGTGTGTCCCACACCCTCTCCAACGTGAAGATCGAGGTGCTCACCGGAACTCGCGAGTTGGCCGACAAGATCACTCACGAGATCGAGGCCAAGTATTACACCGATTACTCGATCATCACCTACATCTACCCAGTGGAAGCCCTGCGCGATCACAAGTTCTGAGTCGTTCGCCATCCAACTGCCTTAAGCACCCCGACAAGAAAGCCCGAGGCAGTTGGCCGCGACTATTTGCTCTTCTGTTTAGCCAAGCCCGCACGTGCATCCATGCACAGGCGGGCTTTCGCTGATTCTCCTTGCTAGTTCCACCGTCCGCAGTCATGAAGCTCCTTGGTGATGATCGGTTTCTTGACGGAGTTCACAGCTATGAGCGGCAACTCGCGAAGATTCTCGCTCTACTTCTGGCGGCCGTAGTCGGCATTGCCGTCTTTGAGTTGGTGATTGAATCAGTCATCAAGGTTGCCCAGTTTCAAACCGATTGGTTTGACGGTGGCTTAATCAAATTGCTCGATAGGCTTCTGCTTGTCTTCATTGCCTTGGAAGTTCTGCAGAACGTCACGGCTTATCTTCGCGACCAGGTGGTGCAGATCGAACTGGTGTTGCTCACGGCTATGACTGCCGTAGCCAGAAAAGTGATCGTGCTTCCGCCGGGAACGGAAAGCAAGCCCCAGCTGATGGCGGGATTCGGGGTGATTGTGATAGGTCTCGCTGCGGCCTATTGGCTGGTCAAGCAAGCCAGGCAGGATCAGCAGGCTGGCTTACCGCAACCGGAGCAATAAGTGTGCTAGGTCTCTAAGACTCCAGGCAGCAATGAGCTTCCCTGATCACGGCTATTGCAGATTCTGGTGGATGGGCAGTGCCCCCAATACCCAACCCCCGCAACAATCACTACCGTTTGCCAACCCCACCTGCAGACGCCCCACCGATGCCTGCGCCACAGAAGCGCCCCAAGGGCGACTGCGACGCACTCAGTCAGCACATGCGTGCGATCGGCCGCATCCCGCTGCTCAGCGCTGAGGAAGAAATCAGCCTTGCCCGACTCGTTCAAAGTGGCTGCCGAGCCACCGACGTGGCCCAGGAAATGAAGTTGCGGGCCGGTGGCGTATCCCCCAGCCTTGAAGCCTGGTCTCAGGAAGCTGGCATGGAAGTGCGCCAGTTGCAGCGCTGCCTGCGGCAGGCCGATCAGGCCCGAAGCCGAATGGTGCTCGCCAACATCCGCCTGGTGATCAGCATGGCCCGCCGCTACCAGCGTTCCCGTGGCGACCTTGAAGACCTGATCCAGGAGGGAACGATTGGCCTGATCCGCGCCGTGGAGCGCTTTGACCCCAGCCGCGGCTACCGATTTTCCACCTACGCCACCTGGTGGATCCGGGATGGCATCGGCAGTGCCCTTGTGGCCAAAGGGCGCACCATCCGGCTGCCCTCCACGATGGTGGACCAATTGCATCGGTTGCGCCAGATTCAGCAATCCCTCAGTCAGCAGCTGCGGCGCGACCCAACCCTGGACGAGCTGGCCGCTGCCACCGGCCTCAAACCCCTCGACATCCGCGAAGTGCTGTTCAGGGCTCAGGAACCCCTCAGCCTGGATGGCCGCCAAACCGCCAATGCAGAACTGAGCCTGCTCGATAGCCTGCCCTGCGAGGTGAGCCAGCCCCAGGAGCAAGTGGACGTCAGCCTCATGCAAGAAGACATCCAACAGCTGCTCGATGAACTCCCCGAACAGGAGGCCGAGCTGCTGCGCTTGCGCTACGGAATCGCAGCAGGGGAACCCTTGAGCCTGAGTGCCACCGCCCGACAGATGGGCATCACAAGGGACACGGCCCGTGGGCTGGAGCGGCGGGCCAATGCCTCTATTCGTCGGCTGTCCTCGCACATGATTGATCACCTCGAGGCCTGAAGTGTCCACCATCAGTGTGACTGATTGCTAGGCCCGGAGTATTGATCAGGGAGTCTGATCAAGCGCATTGGGCTTGCTATTCAGCCTCCATCGCAGCCCCCATTGCATGGTCATGGGCTTTAGAGTTTTGGACCTGAGAAAGACATCCTTCGATGCCTGCGCCACAGAAGCTCCCCAGCGGCAGCTGCGACGCAATCAGCCTGCACCTCCACTCCATCGGCAGGATTCCTCTGCTCACCCATGAAGAGGAAATCACCCTCGGGCGTGCCGTGCAGGCCCTCCGGCAACTCAACGAGATCGCCGAAGAACTCACCATGCGATCAGGTGGCCTTGCCCCCACCGATGAGGCTTGGGCTACAGCTGCAGGCTTGAGCCCTCAGCAGCTGAAGCGACGCATCAGGATGGGCACACGGGCGAAGCAACGGATGGTGACAGCCAACCTGCGCCTTGTGGTAACAGTGGCGCGTAAGTATTTCGGCCAACAACTCGAACTAGACGATCTCGTTCAAGAGGGCAACATGGGCCTGATCAAAGCTGTTGATCGCTTTGATCCCACACGGGGATATAAGTTCTCCACCTATGCCTATTGGTGGATTCGTGAAGGTATCACCAGAGCGATTGCCGATAAAAGCCGCACGATTCGGTTGCCTGTTCACATTGGAGACAGCCTCAGTAAGCTACGCAGAGCCCAGCAAACCCTCTGGCAGAGCTTTGGCCGACCTCCCAGCTTGGAGGAACTTTCCGAGGAAACCGGGCTCAAACCGTTGGACATCCGCGAATTGCTCTTCCGAGCGCAGCAACCCGTGAGCCTCGATGATGGCTTACCCGTGGACGATGACAGCACCTTGCTGGACCGACTCAGCTGCAATGCCACCCAGCCCGGTGATCAACTGATCCGCACACTGCTGCATCAAGACCTCGAGAAACTCCTCACGGAATTGCCGGGCCACGAGGCTCAATTGCTGCGCCTTCGCTATGGCATCAATCAACCGGAACCGATGACCCTCAGTGCAGTCGCGAGAACCATGGGGATCACGCGTGATACAGCCCGCGGCGTGGAGCGACGGGCCGTGGCTGCAGTGCAAGAGCGTTCGCGGCAGGTGGTGGATTACATCAGGGTTTGAAGGGATTAGGGGTTGCAGTAGGGGCAGTGCGCGGGATCCGCGCTCGTGAGCCCATCACGGCGCGGCTGTTGGCGGGTGTGCCCACACGCGACACAGCCGAACACCTCAATGTTTACCAACTCCGTAGCCAGGCCACACCAGCGGCAGGGCAACCCCACCATGGTGTTCACCAGCCCCCAGCCCGGGGCTGCACAGGATGGGCAGGGGTTGGCTAGGCGCCGAATCAACCGAAATGTCAGGCGCCTGATTGAGGCCATCCGCGTGGGATTGCAGTGGGCACGCATATCA
>JBIIDQ010000208.1:0-3923 GCA_044238295.1 Vulcanococcus sp. | reverse complement strand
ATCGAGGGTGGTCACCTGCAGCTGCAGGGGCTTCTCGGGATCACCCACCGGCGGCGGAACATGGCGCAGGATCGCTTCGAACAGCGGCCGCATGTTGTCGCTGTCGGTCTTCATGTCCGGCTTGGCATAACCGCCCATGCCGCTACCGAAGAGATAGGTGAAGTCGCACTGGTCGTCGTCGGCGCCCAGCTCCAGGAACAGATCCAGCACCTTGTCGACGGCCTGCTCAGGGTCAACGCGAGCGCGGTCGATCTTGTTCACGAACACCAGCGGCCGCAGGCCCTTTTCCAGGGCCTTCTTGAGCACAAAGCGCGTCTGGGGCATCGGCCCCTCGTTGGCATCCACGATCAGCAGACAGCCATCCACCATGCCGAGCACCCGCTCCACCTCACCGCCAAAGTCGGCGTGACCGGGGGTATCCACGATGTTGATGCGGATCCCCTCGTAGTCCACCGCTGTGTTCTTGGAGAGGATCGTGATGCCGCGCTCGCGCTCCAGGTCGTTGGAGTCCATCACGCAGGTGGGCACCGCTTCGTTGTCGCGGAAGATGCCCGACTGAGCCAGCAGCGCATCCACCAGGGTGGTTTTGCCGTGGTCAACGTGGGCAATGATTGCAATATTGCGGATCGGGGTTCCCGGATGCTCGCCGCTCATAAATGAATCGTGTCGGTTGATCTCTAGTGCGCACGCCGCAGGCGTTGGCGTGGGAACGGTGGCTGAAACCCCTGAGCCAGATCACATGGCGAGTAGCAATGCGATTTGAGCTGGTATCTCTTGCAGCGTGGCCTGCAGATCCGTTCTGATGCCGAGCAACGCTGAGCAGCAGTGGAAGCTGAGACCGATGACCCCTACGGTGCGTTAAGGGAATCTATCGCAGTGCCTGAATTGGGGTAGGCCTTCAGCGCCTCTGCACGAGAGTTCCGCGGGTCACACCGAGGCGGCTCTCCAGCTGCTCGCGCTGCCATACGGTGCGGCCGCTCAGCTCCCCACTGATGGCCTGCTGATAGAGCTGCACTCGGCGCTGAGCATCGATCGAGCTGTCGTCGAGCAGTTCCAGCCTCAGGCGACGCACACCCGCCTCCAGAAACTGGGGAATGGCCTCGGCTGCCGTTTGCGCACGGCCGTTGAACAACGTGTTTCGGCAGCCGAGATCTGCCCTCAGGGGGTGCTCAACCCCGCTGCGATCGCGCAACACAACGGTGTGAGTTTCGCAAGGGCGGCCGCAATCGGTGTGGTCGTGCCCCTCGGAGAGGAACGCGCAGAACAAGCAGTGCTCCATGTGGAACAGCGGCATGTGCTGGTGCAGGGTGATCTCCAAACGGCCCGTGGGTGTGCCGGCTACGAGCGCCAAGAGCTGATCAAGGGCCAGGTCGTAGCTGGCGGTGATCGCCTCCATGGCCCAGCGCTCCAGAAACCAGCGGGCCGTGAGCGGGTTGGCCACATTCAAAGAGAAATCGCCGATGCAGGGGGCCACCGGGGTGAGCCGCTCAAGCTGATCGGCATTGCGCACCAAAAAGCCATCCGGCTCTGCCCGGAGCAGCGGCTCCAAGGTCCAAGCCTCATCGGGCCGGCAGATCCGGGCGCCTGCGGCCCAGATACCACCGGGCCAACAACCGCGCCCAGCACGTACGGCCTGCCGCAACTGAGCCGGATGCTCCAGATCCACGATCACGCGGTGCACCGGCAGCTCGCGCAGCGCCTCCAGTTGCTCAAGGCTGCGCACCAACACGCTCAGCTCCACCGCCCCTGGATCGCAAGGCTCGCTCTGCGGCGCTGGGAGCAGAGTGCTCAAACGCTCCATTGTTGGCGCACCGGTTGAGGTGGAAGCCGCAGAGCTCACAGCAGGCATGGCCTCAGCCAGCTGATCCACCAAGGCACGGCGCAGTTCGTTGAGCTGAGCCACCGGCAGGAACATCTCGCCCTCCAGGCACACCTCCAGCCCGCCAAGGCACCAAGGGGTGCCGCCCAAGCGACCCAGTTGCTGCTCCAGGCGATCCCGATCGAGTGCGGCACCGCGCGCGGGTTGTAGCGGCTGGCTGGAGGCCACCTGCCAAGGACCGCCGGCCAGGCCAGGGATGGCGGCAGCTTCCAGGCGCAGCGGCTCATCGACACGTCCCCACACCCGCAGCTGCAGGGGTTGGCGTTGTTCTTGTGGCTCCCGTTGAGCGAGGCGCTCCAGCTGCCGTTCCAGCTGCGGATCACTGGTGAGCCAACAGGGGCTGCCGGGCTGCAACCCGGAACAATCGATGCGCCCCGGCCCGAGCTTCAAAGCCACACGCCCCCCGGGCAGAGGCTCCACCTGCATCAGCCGGCCGCCTACCTCCCGGGGCGGCTGCAACGGGTCGGAACTGGGCACCTCGAGCACGACTCCATCACCAGGCTTGAGGCATTGCTGGGTGCGAAGCACTAGGCGACCCTGGGCGGGTGCCTGCTCCAGCCTCCCAAGCCAAGGGCCTCTTTTTTTGCTCCAGCGCCCGTTCACCAGCTGGCGATGGTTCACCCCATCGAGCCAGCCGTGACTGAGACCACGGGAAAAGCTCAGCTCAAGCTGACGGCGCAATTGATCTGTGGGCTGCAGAGGGGCGTCGCTCTGTTCCGCCTTCGCCGCCAACTGATCGAGCCCCTGGCGGTAGGCGTCGGTCACCGCAGCCACATAGGTGGCCTCCTTGAGCCGACCTTCAATCTTGAGACTGGCGATGCCACAGGCCGCCAGCTGGGGCAATAAATCCCATGCGGCAAGATCCTGCGGCGACATCAAATAACGCTGCTCGCCGAGATCCCGCTCCTCGCCATCGACAACCAGCTGATAAGGCAAGCGGCAGGCCTGGGCACATTCACCGCGGTTGGCACTGCGCTGGCCGAGGGCTTCGCTGGTGAGGCATTGGCCGGAATAGGCCACACAGAGGGCGCCGTGCACGAACACCTCCAGGGGCATCTCCAGGGCCCGCTGGCGCAATTGAGCCTGAATGCGCTGCAGATCCCGCAAGCTGAGTTCACGGGCCAGCACCACCCGCGTGCAGCCCAGCTCGGCAGCGATCGCCACGCCAGCGGCACTAGTGATCGACATTTGGGTGGACCCATGCACCGCCAAAGCTGGTGTGAGCTCACGGGCCAACACGGCCAAGCCCACGTCCTGCACGATCAGGGCATCCACACCGGCCGCATCAGCTGCAAGCAGCAACTCAGCCGCCTGCTGCAGCTCAGCGGGAAAGATCAGCACATTCACCGTGAGAAATCCCTTCACACCGCGCCGGTGCAGCCAATCCATCACCTCCGGCAGATCGGAAAGGCGAAAGTTTTCAGCGCGGAGCCTGGCGTTGAACTGCTCCACACCGAAATAAACGGCATCGGCGCCATTGGCCACAGCGGCCTTGAGCGACTCCCAGCAACCTGCTGGAGCAAGAAGTTCTGGAAGGTCCAACATCAGCGGCCGAGCCGCTGAGCGGCTTCAAACGTTTTGAGGGCTTCCGCCGAGCCTTCAAAGCGCCAATGCCAGGGCTCGTAGTTCACCCCCTGGCGGTTCCCTTCTGGAAAAGACAGGGTGAAGTGGTAACGATTGGCATTGGACTGGAGCCAAGCAAAGGCCCTCGTGGATTGGAAACTGGGAGATAAATCAGTGCCAGGGGCATTGGCATCCCCGAGATCAACGGCGTAGCCAGTGCTGTGCTCGGAAAAACCAGGCGGTGCGCTCACCTGGGCTCGCTCCAAGGCACTTTGGTTTCGCTCTGACTTCACATCGAAAAAGATCTTTTTCTGAAGATCAATGGATCGATAGGCACTCAAGACGCGCAGCTCTACGCCATCAGCAGCTGCGGATGCCAACAGTTGTTCAAGGGCTTGGGCTGCATCGCGATGCAGCTCCACACCTGGTGCAATCGCAACGAGATCCGAGCGAGACGCTTCGCCGTAAGGGAAGTGACCGA
>JBIIDQ010000207.1:0-3946 GCA_044238295.1 Vulcanococcus sp. | reverse complement strand
GCTCGGCTCCAGATGCAGGGTGAGCGCGATTTCACTGGGGGTGGCGTGGTGCCCCTCCCGGTCGCCGTAGAGCTGGCGGGCTTCCTGCAGCACCGGCCCGGCGGTGAACCAGTTGGCCAGGCGGCAGCGCAGCCGTTCGGAGCCTGGCAGGCCGCGCGCCGCGGCGCTGGCGTGGGCCTGGGCGAAGGCCGCCCGGGTGGTGGCGATGTTGCCGCCGTGGCCGTTGATCACGAAGATCCGCTCAAAGCCGTGGCGGGCCAGGGAGAGCACCACGTCGTGCAGCACCGCCAGCAGGGTGCTGGGCTGGAGGCTCACGGTGCCGGCGAAGCCCAGGTGGTGCTCCGCCATGCCGAAGTTCTGGGCCGGTGTCACCAGCACGCCGGTGCGGCGCCCCACCTCCAGGGCCACGGCTTCGGCGGTGAGGGCGTCGGTGCCGATGGCGCCGGTGGGGCCGTGCTGTTCGGTGGAGCCGAGCGGCACGATCACGCCGCGGCACTGCTGCAGATAGGCCTCCACCTCGGGCCAGCTGCGCAGCTGCAGCCGGATCTCCTCAGTGCTGGTGGGCTCAGATGCGGCGGAGGCGGTCATCGGTGGGCTGTCGTTCAGTCAGGTTGTGATCGACACGGCAACGCCGGCGGATCTGCCTAGGATCGACCCTATCGGGGTCGCGACCATGCTGCACCGCAAGCTCGATCAGTACCTGGCCGACCAGCGTCCGGTCTGGGTGTTCCTCGCCGACCAGCAGTGCTGGATCGAGGAGGCCCAGGTGGTCGCGATCGAAGGGGATCTGGTCACCTTCCGCTACGAGGAGCTCGATGAGGAGGATCTGCAGAGCTGGGAGATCAGCGTGCGCCTCAGTTCGATCGGGGCGGTCAGCACGCGCCTGGCCAGCGTGAGCCGCAGCGCCAACGCGGAGGAGATCGTCACCACCGGCGACTGCCCGGAAGCGGAACGGCTGGGCAGCCCCTGAGCGGCGGCTCCAGCCGGGCGCTGGGCTCAGTGGGCGGTGCCGTTGCCGTCGTAGTCGTCGCTGTCGTAGTAGCCGCCCTTGGTGCCGAAGAAGAGGGTGGCCAGCACGAACAGGCCGCTCCCGGCCACGAGCACGCTGCCGAGGGTGAGGCCGCTGTCCATGGGGGCGATTCCGAGGATCTGATCTGGGCAGTCTGGCGCCGCCGGCACTGTTTGGAGCGCCCGCCGGGACGAATGTCCGGCCTTCAGCAGAAACGGGTGTGCATGAAAGGCTGTGCAGGCGAGCTGCAGGGCTCGAGAGGCGGCAGCCACTCCAGCGAAGCTCAACCCCTCACAATCCGCTCGCGCCTGAGAGCTTGCTCATATCGCGCAATGGCTGGGTGAGGGCCTCAGTGAAGGGTGGCGATGATGGTGGCGATGACGTCGTCGGTCAGGGGCATTTGCAGGAGTGGAACGATCTTGTTGATGTCGTCGTCGCTTCTGTCCCACCACTTGATCTCCAGCAACTGCTGAATCATGTGCTGGGGGAAGCGTTGCTTGATCAGCTTGGCTGGGTTGCCTCCAACAATTGTGTAGGGTGCGACGTCTTTGGTCACAACGGATTTTGCAGCTACAATGCTGCCCGAGCCGATTGTGACTCCGCTCAGTACCGTGCAGCTTTCGCCAATCCATACGTCGTTCTCAATGATGACGTGGCCCTTGGTTGTGGGATGCCCGTGCCCGTTGACGTGCCCTGCTGGGAACGGTTCGCTCAAGATGTGACCAAAGGGAAAGGTTGTGGCCCGGTCGGTTCGATGGTTTCCGCCAAGAATGATTGTCAAGTTGTCGGCGATGGAGCAGAAGCTGCCGATGAAGAGGTGAGTCCCCTCGCCCCAGCTTCTTAGGGTGATGTTGCTGATTCCATAGGAATGCTTGCCGGTGATGATGATTTTGGAGTCTTCGCCGCGCTGCACTCCGGGCGTTTCGCTGATTTGCGCGTATTCAATGGGAAGGCTCTGGGAGGGCCTGCGTAGCGCTACAAGCTCTCTGATGTATGCCTTTGTGAGTCTGAGTAATCCCACCGGTTGGTTTGTTCTGCTTTCCTTGGGCTCAATCTATCGCTGCCAGTCGCTCTCTGCCCATCGTTCTTGTCCGCCCTGGCCATGCGGTCCGCCCCGGGCGTATCGGCTGCCTGCTGGTGAAGCGCCAGCCCGGTGGCACGCCGCTGCGGGGCGTGATTGTGGACTGTGTCTCGCCAGGTGGTTCAGGGGCAAGGGGGGAGGGCGCAGCATTGCTGAGCTGCGCCGCTGCCAAACATGGAGAGAACGCACAGCTGGAAATCCGTGGCGGCCTGCCACAGAAAAACCAGGAAACCTCAAGCGAGGCCTTAGCTGCAGTAGAGATGGGGATGGATGAGGCTGTATCCAAATCCATTGCACCTGGCTTCCAGGTGATGCAAGAGTCTGTCGCTCATGGGCTGGTCTCTTCCTTGCTCCGATCCTCTGCAATGCTTTTCGTTCGTCTCGCGCCTGATCTCTTGATGCAGGGCTGCGGGCGGCAAGTCAATGGTTCTGAGGAGATCTGCTCTGATGTCCTGCGAGCAAGATGAATTTCTTTTTGGCAAGGCTGTTGTTCTGGAAGAGGGGTCGTGCTGTCGATAGGCTTTCCCCCATCATCAGCCACTCCCATCGCCACCACGCCCATCCAGGACTGCCCAGCCCTCCCCCAATCCTTCTTCGCCCGCCCCGCAGAAGAGGTCGCCCCTGAGCTGATCGGCTGCCTGCTGGTGAAACGCCAGCCCGGTGGGGCGCTGCTGTGGGGCGTGATCGTGGAAACGGAGGCGTATTGCCAGTCCGAGCCCGCCTGCCACGGCCACCGTCGCCGCAGCCCCAGCAACGAAACGCTCTTTGGTGAGCCTGGGCGGTTCTACGTGTACGTGAGCTATGGCATCCACCACTGCGTGAATGTGGTGACCGGCGAGCGCGATCGGGCCAATGGGGTATTGCTGCGTGCGGCCTGGCTGCCCGGGCTGCCGGAGCGGGCGGCGGCGGGGCCGGGTCTGCTGGCCCGCAGCTTCGGCATCGACCGCGGCCACGATGCGCTCCCCTGCGCTGTCGCCAGTGGCCTCTGGCTGGCGGCCCCGCCGCCGGATCTGCTGCCGCTGCTGCCTGGTGGCGCTGGGCCGGAGGTGCTCGTGCGCACCAGCCGCATCGGCATCCGGGAGGCCACCGAGCTGCCCTGGCGCTGGTACCTGCGCGCCAGCCGCAGCGTGAGCCGCCGCGCCAGTGGCGACCCCCGGCCCCGCCCTGATGCCCTGGCAGCGGCCCTTTCAGCCTCTACGGTTGGGCCGGAACACACGGGGGTGGCGCCGTGAGCGGCTACGCGGAGCAGGAGCCCTGGAGGCACCGCCACGTGCTTGACCTGGCCAGTTTCTCCCAGGCCGATTACGCCACCGTGCTGGGCCTGGCCCAGCGCTTCCGCTCCCTGCCCCGCAGCGGCGCACGCCGTCTGCCGGCCCTTCAGGGCCGGATGATGACCAGCCTCTTCTTCGAGCCCAGCACCCGCACCCGCAGCAGCTTCGAGCTGGCGGCCCGGCGTCTTTCCGCCGATGTGCAGAGCTTTTCGCCCTCATCGAGCTCCCTCAGCAAAGGCGAGAGCCTGCTCGACACCGCCCGCACCTACGTGGCGATGGGTGCCGATGTGCTCGTGGTGCGCCATCGCTGCGCCGGCGTGCCTGCCAGCCTGGCCGATGCCCTCGATCGCAGCGGTGAGCGGGTGGCGGTGCTCAATGCCGGCGATGGCCAGCACAGCCATCCCAGCCAGGGCCTGCTCGACCTGTTCACCCTGGCGCGTCACTTTGATCCGGACACGCCCTCGCCTGCGGTCCTGCAGGGCCGGCGCATTGTGATCGTGGGCGATGTGCTGCATTCGCGCGTCGCCCGCTCCAACCTCTGGGCTCTCACCGCCTGCGGTGCTGATGTGGTGCTCTGCGGGCCGC
>JBIIDQ010000206.1:0-3953 GCA_044238295.1 Vulcanococcus sp. | reverse complement strand
TGCAGGCTGCGCTGGCTGGTTGCTAGCTGTTCGGCATGCAGCTCGGGGTAGCCGCCTGGCAACACGATCGCCTGGCTGCCTGGGGGCAGCGGCTCATCAGCCAGGGGTGACCAGCTCTGCACGTCCACCCCATGGCCAGCGAGCAGTTCCTCCGCCTCGGGATAGCGGAAATGAAAGGCGGCATCGCTTGCGATGGCGATCCGGGCGCTGGTGGTGGCTGCCGGCTTGGCGAGAGCCTGAGCATGTGCTGAGTTCTCTGCGTTTGCAGCAGGCGCCGCGAGCAGTGGCCAGAGCTTCTCCAGGTTGAGATGCCGCTCCGCCAAGTCGGCCCAAGCTCCCTGTCGTACAGCCAGATCCTCCAGTTCATGGGCCGGAAGCAGGCCCAAGTGCCGCGAGGGCAGTTCCAGGCTGTTATGGCGAGGCAGAGCCCCTAACAAGGGCATGGCGATCGAGGTCAGTGCTTCGGCCAGCAGGGCGTGGTGGCGTTCGCTACCCACCCCGTTGAGCACCACGCCAGCCATCTGCAGCCCGTTCTGGTGATCGCGGAAGCCACGTACCAGCGCTGCCACGGAGCCGGCCTGCCGGCTGGCTTCCACCACCAACACAACAGGCAGGTGGAGCAGTTGGGCTACATGGGCGGAGCTGCCCTCGCTGCTGGGCCCGCGACCATCGAACAGGCCCATCACCCCTTCCACAAGGGCGAGGTTGGCTCCGCTGCCGTACAGCTCAAAGCGCTGCTGCACCCATGGCTCACCGCAGAGCAGCGGATCCAGATTGCGGCAGGGGAGGCCGCTGGTGGCGCTGAGCAGCTGGGGATCGAGGTAGTCGGGCCCCACCTTGAAGGTTTGGATGCTGAGCCCGCGGCGCCGGGCCAGGGCCGTGAGCGCCAGGCTCACCAGGGTTTTGCCGCTGCCGCTGGCCGGGGCGGCGATCAGGCAGGGCATGGGCTGGGGCGATCGGCCGGGGGCCGCAGATCAGTTGGGCAGCAGCTTGGCAGCCAGGGCCGCGGCGGTGGCCAGCAGCGGGTTGGTGCTGTCGTGACCGCCCCCCAGCAGCCGGGCCATCTCCATCTCCTCGCTTTCGTTGGGCAGGGGCACCACCTCTTCGGCTAGCTCCATTGAGGCCACGCCGCCGGCCTCCAGCCGCATGCATCCTCCCGATTCGGAGCAGAGGATCACGCAGAGCGGCGCACGCTGCGGCGGTGCGCAGATCAGCCGCAATCCCACGAGGGCTCCTGGATGCATCTTGCTCACCCCCACCGGCACGGGCATCAAGCGGAACTGCACGCTCTGGCCGTCTTGGCGTTGGAACTCGGCGCCGATGCCGCGCCCCTCGCCGGCTCCGCCATCGATCCAATAGCTGTTCAGCAGGTGCCAGCCGAGGCGATCCGCGATCCAGGCCGCCAACATCAGGCCTTTCACCGGGTGTTGGCCCTCCACGTCGATGTCGAGCTGCACCACCTGCTCGAGGGCGCTCTGGCGATTGGGGGGGTCGAACACCATGGCGAGTGATTCACGCCATGTGCGCAGCCGCAGCCAGTTGAGGTCGTTCACCGCCTGGCCCCGCTCGATCCGCTGCACCATCAGGTCGAGGCAGCGGCGCGGCTCACCGATGGAGCTATCCACCACCAACCGCCGCGGTGGCACCGCCAGCGCGTCTAGCAGCTCTGGCGATTCGTCCATCGTGCCGTTCCACCACACCCAGCAGGGCAGATCGCCTGGGATCAGCTCCTGCAGCATCGCCAAGCCCTGCTGCATGGCTCCCATGCCACCGCGTAGCACCACCACATCGCCGCAGGCGTCGGCCGTCATGCCGCGCTCTTCTGGCAGCGGGCAGTAGGCCGCCACCGTGGATTCCAGGTTTTGATCGCCGGCCAGGGTGGGTGCCAGCGTGATCAGCCGGCGCGGCTGGTGGGCGCTGATGGCGCGATCCACAAATTGGCCGCGCAGGTCTTCAGCCTCATGGCTGCCCGGCTGCTGTCCTAGGGCCCAGGCCAGTTCCGGGGCGGTGGGTGCCGTGCTCGCGGCGAGCCCTAATTGCCCAATCGCCTCGCGCGCGGCATCCAGCAGCTGGTTGTTGAGCAGGCCCGTGATCGGCCCATCGATGCGGCCGGTGCGGATCAGCTGCTGCTGCAGCCACGAGGGCTCCCACACTACGAGCGTGAAGGTGGCGGCGCCGCTGGAGTCTTTGAGGTGGTCGCTCCAGAGCCGGTTGAGATAGGCCGGCACCTCATTGGGGGGGAGCTGGAGCGGGGCCTGCAGGGTGAGCTGGGGAGCCATGGGGTGTTACGCAGCGAAAACGGCAGCTGAGGTGAAGCGAAGTCGGTCGTGAAACGATCAGGGAGCGATCAGGGGCGACGCCACATCAGGCCGTCCTCGGCCAGCAGGTTGTCGGCGGCACCGGGTCCCCAGGTGCGGGCCTCGTAGGGGTAAACCGGCAGCTGCTGCGGCGCGTCCTCGATCAGCTCCAGCAGAGGGGTGTAGAGCCGCCAAGCCGCTTCCACCTCGTCGCTGCGGGTGAACAGGGTGGGATCGCCGAGCATGGCGTCGGCCAGCAGGCGCACATAGCCTTCATCAGAGGGTTCACCGAAGCTCTCGTCGTAGCTGAAGTGCATGTCCACCGGCCTGCTGCGCATGCCGGAGCCCGGGGCCTTCACATCGAACACAAAGCCGGCGCCTTCATCGGGTTGGATGCGCAGCACCAGCTGGTTGGCGGTGGGGGTGCCGCCTGCCGCATCGAACAGCTGCACCGGCGCCTTGCGGAAGGTGAGCACCACTTCGGACAGGCGCTTCGGTAGGCGCTTGCCCGTGCGCAGGTAGAAGGGCACCCCCTGCCAGCGCCAGTTGTCGATGAACAGCTTCATCGCCACATAGGTTTCGGTGGTGCTCTCGGGATTCACCCCCGGCTCCTCCCGGTAGCCCGCCATCGGATTGGCCGGGTTGCCGCCGCGGCTGTATTGCCCGCGTACGCAGCACTTCCAGGGTTCGTCTTCGTTGGCGAGGCGAGCGGCCTGCAGCACCTTGGCCTTTTCGCTGCGGATCGATTCGGGATCGAAGTGCCCCGGGGTTTCCATGGCGGTGAGCGCCAGCATCTGGGTGAGGTGGTTCTGCACCATGTCCCGCAGGGCGCCGCTGGTTTCGTAGTAGCCGGCTCGCTCCTCCACACCCACGGTTTCCGCCGCCGTGATCTGCACGTTGGCGATGTAGTTGCGGTTCCAGATCGGCTCGAAAATCGCGTTGGCGAAGCGCAGCACCAGGATGTTCTGGACTGTTTCCTTGCCCAGGTAGTGGTCGATGCGGAAGATCTGGGATTCCTGGCCGCAGCTCTGCACCACCCTGTTGAGAGATTGGGCGCTGCTGTAGTCGGTGCCGAAGGGCTTTTCGATCACCACCCGGCTGCGGGATGGATCCTTGAGCAGGCCGGCGTTGGCCAGGGCGCGGCAGCCGCTGCCATAAAAGGCTGGCGACACCGAGAGATAGAAGGTGCGATTGCCGCGGGTGGCCCGCTGCCGATCCAGGGCCTCGAGGCGTGTGCCGAGGCGCACCACGTCCTCGTCCTGCTGCAGGTCCACCGGTTCGTAGAACAGGCAGGCCGCGAACTGCTGCCAGGCGGTTTGGTGCTGCTTCACCTCATCGGCCATCGCCTCCGCCATGCGGTTGCGGAAGTCGTCGTCGCTCCAGGGACGTCTGGCGCAGCCCAGCACCGAGAACTCGGTGGGTAGTCGTCGCTGCCGGAATAGCTCAAACAGCGCCGGGATCAGCTTGCGGTGGGTGAGGTCGCCGCTGGCTCCGAAGATCACCAGGCACTGAGGAGAGATCACCCGCTCCTGGCGCAGGCCAACGCGCAGGGGATTGGTCTGGGTGGCGGCCATGGGCTACGCGTGCGTGATCCAGGTTTAACGAGGCCAGAGCGTTGCCGCATCGGATGGCAACAAAAAAGCCCGCCTTGCGGCG
>JBIIDQ010000013.1:0-13859 GCA_044238295.1 Vulcanococcus sp. | reverse complement strand
CGGAGATGGATGAGGCGCAGAAGGTGGACTGGCTCTTCAACGAGTTGCAGACCCGGCGTCCCCTGATCCCCGCTTCGGTCGAGTGGAGCGCCGCCACCGCCGAAACATTTGATGTGTTGCGGGTTGTGCACCGCCTTCAGCAGGAATTTGGCGGCCGCATCTGCCGCACCTATGTGATCTCGATGAGTCACACCGTGTCGGATCTGCTGGAGGTGCTGTTACTGGCCAAAGAGGCTGGCTTGGTCGATCCCATGGCCAAGCGCTCCAACCTGTTGGTGGTGCCTCTGTTTGAAACGGTGGAAGACCTCAAGGCCGCACCGGCGGTGATGGAGCGTCTGTTCAGCGATCCCTTCTACCGCCAGCTCATCGCCAGCACCAGTCCCACAGGCAAGCCCCTGCAGGAGCTGATGCTTGGGTACTCCGATAGCAACAAAGATTCCGGCTTTCTCTCCAGCAACTGGGAGATTCACCAGGCCCAGATTGCCCTGCAGCAGCTGGCCACCCGCCATGGTGTTGCCCTGCGCATCTTCCATGGCCGCGGCGGCTCAGTGGGTCGTGGTGGTGGCCCGGCCTACCAGGCGATCCTGGCCCAGCCCAGCGGCACCCTCAACGGCCGCATCAAGATCACCGAGCAGGGCGAGGTTCTGGCCTCCAAATATTCCCTGCCTGAGCTGGCGCTGTTCAACTTGGAAACGGTGTCGACCGCTGTGATCCAAAACAGCCTGATCACCAGCCATGTGGATGACACCCCCAGCTGGAACGAGCTCATGGCACGGCTGGCAGCCTCATCGCGCAGTCATTACCGGGCCCTGGTTCATGACAATCCCGATCTGGTGGCCTTCTTCCAGCAGTGCACTCCGATTGAGGAGATCAGCAAGTTGCAGATCTCCAGCCGCCCCGCGCGCCGGAAGAGTGGGGCCAAGGATCTCTCCAGCCTGCGCGCCATCCCATGGGTATTCGGCTGGACTCAGAGCCGCTTCCTGCTCCCCAGCTGGTTTGGTGTAGGGGCTGCTCTGCAGGAAGAGCTTGATGGGGACCCGGCGCAGCTCGAGCTGTTCCAGCAGCTTTATCAACGCTGGCCCTTCTTCCGCATGCTCATCTCCAAGGTGGAGATGACCCTCTCCAAGGTCGACCTCGACCTGGCCCATCACTACGTTCTCTCCTTGGGCCGGCCAGAGTTGCGGGAAGCGTTTGAGCAGATCTTTGCGGTGATCGCCAAGGAATTTGTGCTCACCCGCGATCTGGTGCTGGCGATCACCGGCCACCAACGGCTGCTGGATGGCGATCCGGGGCTGCAGTTATCTGTGGAGCTGCGGAACCGCACGATCATTCCACTTGGCTACCTGCAGGTGGCCCTGCTGCGGCGGCTGCGTGATCAAAACCGCCAACCGCCCATGAGCGAGGCGGCGGCGAGTGACGATGGCCGCACCTACAGCCGCAGTGAGCTGCTGCGAGGCGCGCTGCTCACGATCAATGGCATCGCCGCTGGCATGCGTAACACGGGCTGAGGTACGCACGTGGTGCTCGATTCCCTGCTGATTCCATTTCGTTCCCAGCCCCAGCCGCCAGCTTTGCCGGCCGGCTACAGCCTCTCGAGCGACGTATGGCCAGAAGCTCAGGAGCTTGATGCGCTGCTTGTGGCCTGCGGAGATCCGTCACGCCCTCAGGAACGGATCCAAGCGGCCCTGCAGCGAAGCGATTGGCAGCTGAGTGTGCGCAACCCCGGCGGCGTGTTGGTGGGTTTTGTGCGGGTGACCAGCGACCTTGCCCTGAATGCCAACCTCTGGGACCTCACGGCGCATCCAGAAGAGTCCGAACAGGCGCAGCTGATGATTGTGCTGGTGCACACCGCCCTCAACCGACTGCGCCGGGAGTTGCCTGGATGCAGCATCTCCGTGGCGGCGGCCCCGATGGCTCAGGAGGCCCTGAAGCGCCATGGGTTTGTGTTGGATCCAGGCGGGATCCGCGCCATGGGCTTGATGCTCTGATCCCAACCGGTGCTCGAGCACAAAAAAGCCCCGCCGAAGCAGGGCTCTTACGAGGGTGTTCCGCTCCCTGAGTAACGAGCATGGAGGGACTCGAACCCCCGACACTCAGAACCGGAATCTGATGCTCTATCCAACTGAGCTACATGCCCTCACGGGAGCAGCCCCTCGCGGGCCTTACCTTAACTGCAGAGCGCCCCAGACCTATTCGGCTGCATCGCCTGGAGCTGCGCCAGTTTCGCAATATCGAGGCGCTGACCCTCGAGCTGGAAGCCCCGCGGCTGCTAGTGATCGGCCGTAACGGTGAGGGCAAATCCAACCTGCTGGAGGCGGTGGAGCTATTGGGCAGCCTGCGCTCCCATCGCTGCAGCGCCGATCGAGATCTCATCCGTCGCGGTGAGCGACAGAGCTGGATCGCTGCCGACAGTGCAGATGGGGATCGCTTGGAGTTGGAGCTGCGGCGTCAGGGCGGACGCTTGGCCCGCCGCAACGGGAAGCTGTTGGAGCGGCAGCACGAGTTGATCGGTCCGCTGCGATGTGTGGGCTTCAGCGCGCTCGATCTCGAGTTGGTGCGCGGGGAGCCTGCATTGCGGCGCCAGTGGCTCGATCGGGTGGTGCTCCAGCTCGAGCCGGTGTACGCCGAGTTGCTCAGCCGCTATGGGCGATTGCTGCGCCAGCGCTCCCAGCTCCTGCGGCGCGGCCTGGGGCAAGGCCAGCTCGACGGCCTGCTGGAGGCATTTGATCAGCAGATGGCGCTGATTGGTACCCGCTTGCATCGCCGCCGGCTCCGCGCCCTCGGCCGCTTGGAACCGTTGGCCGCTGTTTGGCAGGAGCGGCTCAGCGGTGGCCGTGAACAGTTGCAGTTGCGCTACCAGCCCGGCAGCCAGTTAGAGGGCGAAGAAGCCGAGGCGCCCTGGCGGGATGCCCTGCTTGAGCAGTTGCGGCTGCAGCGCCCGGAAGAGCTGAGGTTGGGTCAGTGCAGCGTGGGCCCCCATCGCGATGAGGTGGCCTTGGAACTGGGCGGGCAACCTGCGCGGCGTTACGGATCGGCCGGCCAGCAGCGCACCTTGGTGCTGGCTTTGAAGCTCGCGGAGCTGGAGCTGGTGCGGCAGCTCTGGGGGGAGCCGCCGCTGCTGCTGCTGGATGATGTGCTCGCTGAACTGGATCCCGGCCGCCAGCAGCTGTTGCTGGAGGCTGTGGGAGAGGGGCATCAATGCCTGGTGAGTGCCACTCACCTGGGGGCGTTCAGCGGTGGCTGGCATCAGCGTTCCCAGGTGGTGACCGTTGAAGCCGGCAGGCTGCTGATCGGCCAGTAATGTGGGCAGCTGTTTTGCCGGGATCTGATGACCCAAGCGGCCTGCCTCCACCCCAACCCGGGATGGACCGGAGCTCAGACTTTCTCCGCAAGCCCCCAAGCACCCAGTGCCACCGAGATGGTGGGTAAACACTGCATTCTCGAGCTTTACAACTGCGACTCCGCCAAGCTCGACGACGAGGCTTTCCTCAGGAACGCCATCACCACCGCTGCGAAGCGTGCTGGCGCCACTCTCCTGAATCTGATCACCCACCGGTTTGATCCCCAGGGTGTGACGGGGCTGGCTCTGTTGGCCGAATCCCATATCTCCATCCACACCTGGCCCGAATCGGGCTACGCGGCTGTGGACGTGTTCACCTGCGGTGACCACACCATGCCTGAACGGGCCTGCATCGTGCTCAGCGAAGAGCTTGATGCCGGCAACTACAAGCTCAAGAGCTTCCGCCGCGAGACCCCCGGGTCTGTGGCCGGTGCCGAGCGTGAACCCGCTCTGACAGCCGCCTGATCTGCTTCGGGCTCTGATCGTTTGGCCCTCTCCCGGATGGGAGGGGGCTTTTTCATGGGTCTTTTTTTTACGGGTCTGATCGCTGAAGTGCGCGGTTGAGCTTGCCGCTGACCAGACCCTCTAGGTCGAGGCTTACCGCCGTGAAGCCAAGATCGAGAAAGGCCCTCACGAGTTCGTCCCGCAGAGCGGGCTCCATCAGGGCAGTGAGTTGATCGGGGGGGAGTTCGATGCGCGCCGACTCCCCCTGACTGCGGACCCGCAGCTCGTTAAACCCGTGCTGCCGTAACCAGGCTTCGCCACTGGCCACCCGTTGGAGCCGTTCAGCGCTGATGGCCTCGCCGTAGGGAAAACGCGAGGCCAAGCAGGGCTGGGCGGGCTTATCCCACCATGGGAATCCCAGAGCCCGCGAGATGGCGCGCACGCCCGCTTTGCTTATGCCGAGATCGGCCAGGGGAGAGCGAACGCCGCGCTCTTGAGCGGCGCGGATGCCAGGGCGGTAATCGCCGAGGTCGTCGTGGTTCACCCCATCGAGCACCACGGCAGCGGCCGTGTCGCTCTCCTGCAGGAGCTTGGCGAGCAGGCTGTGCAGTTCCCGTTTGCAGGCGTAGCAGCGATCGCTGGGGTTGCTGCTGTAGGCGGGGTCGTTGAGTTCAGCTGTGGGGATTTCGCGTTGGCGGATGCCCATCCAGCTGGCTTGCTGCCTGGCCTCCTCGCGTAGGTGTGGTGCCAGCGCTGGGGAGATCCCGGTCACAGCGAGCGCCCGCTCCCCTAATTGCTCAGCGGCGATGGCGGCGACCAGGGCGCTGTCCACGCCTCCGGAATACGCCACCAGCGCTGCAGGGTGAGCCGCGATGGAGCGGCGCAGTTCCGTGAGGGCGACCTGGAGGGCCGGCTCCAAGCTGTCCACCATGGGATGGAGGCCGCTGGGTTGGAGGCTGGACTGTGCCGGCATCAGTGCTGCAAACCGGGGTCGATGGCCTTCCGGAAGCCGTCGTTAGAGTCCGACGGTAAGTGGCTCGGCCATGGCCCCGCAGGCAACCTCCGCCACCACAACCAGCCGCGGTACAGGTCGTGGCATCGGCATTCGCACTGCTGCTGGCAGCAATGAGCGCAGCCACGGCCAGTTGCACGTGTACGACGGCGATGGCAAGGGCAAGAGTCAGGCGGCCCTCGGGGTGGTGCTGCGCACGATCGGCCTGGGGATCTGTGAGCAGAAGCAGACCCGGGTGCTCTTGCTGCGCTTTCTCAAAGGCCCCGGCCGCTCCTACGACGAAGACGCTGCGATTGAGGCTCTGCAACAGGGTTTTCCCCACCTGATCGATCAGGTGCGCACTGGCCGCGGCGAGTTTTTTGGGGCTGACGAAGTCACTCGCGTCGACATTCAGGAGGCTCAGCGCGGCTGGATCATTGCCAAGGGGGCGATCGCCAGCGAGCTCTACTCAGTTGTGGTGCTCGATGAGCTCAATCCGGTGCTGGATCTGGGGCTGCTGGATGCTGATGAGGTGGTGCGAACCCTGGCGGCTAAGCCCGCTGGCATGGAGGTGATCGTTACCGGCCGTGGTGCCCCCCGCTCGCTGGTCCAAATCGCCGATTTGCACTCAGAGATGCGCGCCCATCGACGCCGTGATGCCGTCACCGATTGGGATCCCGGCATGGATGCGTTGCCTGCCGCCGGCCTGGATGGGATTGAGGTGTACACCGGAGAGGGCAAAGGCAAATCCACCAGCGCTCTGGGCAAGGCGCTGCAGGCCATTGGCCGCGGCATCAGTCAAGACAAGAGTCACCGCGTCTTGATCCTCCAGTGGCTCAAGGGCGGCAGCGGCTACACCGAAGACGCCGCCATCGCCGCTCTGCGCGAGAGCTATCCACACCTGGTGGACCACCTGCGCTCCGGCCGCGACGCGATTGTCTGGCGCGGCCAACAGCAGCCCATCGATTACGTGGAAGCGGAGCGGGCCTGGGAGATCGCTCGCGCCGCGATCTCCAGCGGCCTCTACAAAACAGTGATCCTCGATGAAATCAACCCCACCGTGGATCTCGAGCTGCTGCCTGTCGAGCCAATCGTGCAGACGCTGTTGCGGAAGCCCTCAGAAACCGAGGTGATTCTTACGGGTCGCTGCAAAAACCCGCCCGCCTACTTCGACCTTGCCAGTGTGCACTCAGAGATGGTGTGCCACAAGCACTACGCCGAGCGGGGTGTGGATCTCAAGCGCGGCGTGGATTACTGATTCAATGGATGCTGATCAGGTGCAGGATTGATCAACTGGCCGAGCTCACCGTGCGGGCGATCAATACCGTGAGCATCACAATGGCCAAGAGGACCTGTAACGACATCGCCAGCTTGGCGGGCCTCGACATCACTGCCTCGGAGGTTGGACCATAGGTCGAATTCACATTCATCGAGATGAACAAGTAATCGATGATGTGAGGTTCAGGCGGATCCTCCCCGTCACGGCTTGGCCAAACAAAAGCACCGCCGGGTGTGCTCACATCCAGGAAGATGTATACAAACATGAATACAAGTACCGTTTCGATATAGACAGCTGCCACGTCCCAGAGCCCCCCGAGTCCACCGCCCCGCTGGCTGCCGGTACTCGCCACCATGGAGAGCACATTGGTGATCACCTGCACCATTGAAAACAGCAAATAGACCAGGGCCCAGCGAAACAACTGACGGGTCCGCCCACGAAAGAGGCTGACGGTGAGGCAGGCCGTGATCACAACAAAGGCAATCGTGCCGATCACATCAATGGTTTGCACCAGTTGATTGAGATTCGGACTGATCAGACGACGATTTTCTAGATGATGAACTAACAGCACATCCATGACCCAGACACCCGTGGTCGCGGCGATGACGGCCAGGCGGCCCCGTCCAGTGGTGAGACGTGCCCGCAGCAGATCGGCAGGGCCCTGGCTGGTCAGTGAAGATCGGGCGTCAGCCATGAGGGGGCTCGTCCTCATCGGGGAGATGCGCATGATGGCCACTGCGTTGGAAGAGCACCAGTCCGACCGTCACAGCGAGGAATCCGAGCCCGCCATACAGCAGGGTTTCCGGGTGGCCGTCTCTTTGTTGCGTCAAATCCTTGAGCGGCGCCATCGCCTCCAAATAGGTGATGGCCATGATCAGGATCAGAAAGCTGGAAAAGGTGCCCTTCAGCTGATGTAGATCTCGGAAGCGCAATCCCATGGGCAGGCTGAGCTTCTTCATGGTGAGGCTGATGATCCCGGCGGTAATGATCAAGATGCCAATGCCGAGCAATAGCAGATCAACGGTGCCGATCAGCTCCAGCTCCTGTTCAAAGGAGGCGCGACCCGAAAGGAGCTCAGCGCCAACCTGCATGATGCGCAGCCCTGCCAGGCCAAACACCAGCATGGCCGTGAGGAAAAGGCCGATGACCCCGGCACTGATGCCGAGACGAAGCAAACGGGGCATGGAATTGGTTGAGAACGAAGGGCTCAATAACGGGGCACGCTTGGATCCACGTCCTGGCTCCAGGCATCAATGCCGCCGGCCACGTTGATGCCCTCGATGCCATGGCGCTTCAGCGCGATCAGGGCCTTGGCGCTGCGGCCGCCCAGTTTGCAGTGGGCATAGAGCGTTTTCCCGGCCGCCAGTTGTTTGATCTGCTCCACAGCGGTGCCGTTCTCGATCTGATCGAGGGGAATGAGCTCGGCGCCAGGGATCACGGCGATCTCCGCTTCGGGCGGATTACGTACGTCGATCAGCACTATCCCTGAGGTGTCGCCATCGAGCAGCACCTTGAGCTCGCTCACGCTGATGCTCTCTACGGCTCCGGCTTCTTCCTGGCCGGGGGCCGTACCGCCCACGCCGCAGAACTCCTGGTAGTCGATCAGTTTGTCGATCACCGGGCGCTCGGGGTTCGGCCGCAGTTTGAGCTCGCGGAACTTCATGCCCAGGGCGTCGAATAGCAGCAGGCGGCCGCTGAGGGTGGTGCCGATGCCGGTGATGATCTTCACGGCTTCGGTGGCCTGAATCACGCCGATGATTCCGGGCAGCACGCCCACCACGCCACCTTCGGCGCAGGAGGGCACCATGCCCGGCGGTGGGGGCTCGGGGAAGAGGTCGCGGTAGTTGGGGCTTTCGGCGTCGAGGTTGAACACCGTGGCCTGGCCTTCGAAGCGGAAGATCGAGCCGTACACGTTGGGCTTGTCCAGCAGCACGCAGGCGTCGTTCACCAGGTAGCGGGTGGGGAAGTTGTCCGTGCCGTCGCAGACGATGTCGTACGGCCGGATGATCTCTAGGGCGTTCTCACTGGTGAGCGCCGTTTCGTAGAGATCCACCTGGCAGTGGGGATTGATCTCCAGGATGCGCGCCTTGGCGGATTCGATTTTGGGCTTGCCCACCCAGCTGGTGCCGTGGATCACCTGCCGCTGCAGGTTGGAGTGATCCACCACATCGAAATCGACGATGCCGATGCGGCCTACGCCAGCCGCCGCCAGGTACAACAGCAAGGGCGAGCCCAGGCCGCCGGTGCCCACGCACAGCACCGAGGAGGCCTTCAGGCGCTTCTGCCCCTCCATGCCCACCTCCGGCAGGATCAGGTGACGAGCAAAGCGGGCCACCTCATCGGGGCTGAGCGCGATGCCGGTGGTGTCGGGGGGAAGCATGGGGCGAGCGAAACGCTGTCCAGCCCACTACTCTCCCAAACGCTCGGCCCGTTGCGTTGCGGGGAGTAGTTCGATCCGCAGTTCGGCAGGGGGAGGAGGTGCAGCAGCTCCTTTGTTCTCGTGCATCCACCATGCCCGCACGGCTTCTAGGCCTTGGTGGAGCCCGCTGCGGATCAGCATCAAGGTGGGCCCAACGCAGAGCTGTTGGTCGGTGGCCGATGGCACGGCCGCGCTGCTCGGGTGGCTATGGGCTGCGCCGACCACGAGCTGCCCGCGCTGGCGGCCCCAGCGTTGCGCTAACAGCTGTTCGCGCGGGTCAAGGCGGAAGCGTTGGGACCGTTCTTCAGCTGGCAGCCAGGTGTTGCGGCAGGGCCAGATTGTTTGCAAGGTCAGACGGGTTTCCAGGCGTTGCCCTAAGAGCAGCGCACAACCTTCTTCAGGGGCTACCGCCGCCAGTGTGCGCTCGAGAACGATCAGGCAATGCGCATCGAGCAGCAAGTGCGCTGGCGTTGGTGCAGTCACCCGGATACCTTATGGCGAATCAATAATTCACTTACCGTCTGATGACCGTCGAGACTCCTGATCTCCAGGATCAGACCAGCACTGTGCCTGAAGAGGCCGGCGCCAGCTTCAGCGAGCGCTACAGCGAGGTGCTCAGCAAGGTGAACGAAACCCTCGACAAGGTCGATTGGAGCCAGATGGGCCGCATCGGCAAGGGTGTTGGCGTTTTGGTGGTAGTGATTGTTGCCCAGGTGCTGATCAAGGGTGTGATCGACACCATTAACCTGCTGCCAGTGGTGCCCGGTTTGCTCGAACTGCTGGGTTTGGTTGTGGTGGGTCAGTGGAGCTGGCAGAACCTCACCACCAGCGAGAAGCGCACCGCGGTGGTGAACAAGGTTCAGAACCTCCGCAAGGAATACCTCGGCTGAGACCCAGGCAACGCCTGAGCCTTCTTCAAGGCGCCGTCAGCCCCAGGTGCTTATCAGTGCCTGGATGCAGGCGGCGGTTTGTTGCCAGTAGCTACCGCCAAAGAGATTGGCGTGGTTGAGCAGGTGATACAGGTTGTAGAGCTCCACGCGCAGGAGGTGCCCATCGGGCAAGGGCCACTCCTGCGCATACCCCGCGAAGAAGTCGGCTGGAAACCCCCCAAACAAACGGGCCATGGCCAGATCAACTTCGCGATCGCCCCGATAGACCGCTGGATCAAACAGCGCAGATCCTCCCCCTCGGAGTAGGGATGCGTTTCCGCTCCACAGATCTCCGTGCACCAGACACGGGTCTGGCTGATGGTCGCTGAGCCACTCAGGTACCAGTTCCAGCAGCGTTTGTGCACGAGGTAGGGCCTGCCCCGCTGCTTCTGCCTGCTGCAGCTGGACCCCCAGCCGCTGCTCGCTCCAGAAAGCTCCCCAGCTGGTTCGCCAGCCATTGGCCTGGGTCCCCGAGCCGATGAAGTTGTCGCAATGCCAGCCGAAGTGGCCATCGCTGCTCCTGCAGCTCGCCCGATGCAGCCTTGCCAGACCAGCCCCCAGCTCCAACCAGCCCCCGGGGCTGCCGGGCCCAAGATTCAGCCAAGTGAGCATCAGTACGGCCTCACCCTCCAGATCCGCTAGTCCCAGTGCTTTGGGAATGGTGGGGGTGAAGCCATCGGTAGCTCCGCCTTGGGCGGCGGCAGCGAGGGCCGTTAAGCCATCTGCCTCGGCTTCCAGCACAGGCAGCAGCGCTGCATGATTGGTTTTGGCAAAGCGGCGGGATCCATCCCCCAACTCCAGTTGCCAGGCGCGATGGATACAGCCACCACCCACGGGCTGCATCGTTACCAGCTCCATCCCCTGCTGGGCGAGCCAGCTCGCCATCACGCGCTGCTGCACGGCGAATCCCGACTCACGCCGGCGTTGGAGGCGCTGCCAGCATGCCGGCATGTTGAGCCGTTGTGATGTGGCGGTGGTGGGAGGCGGCATCGCCGGCCTCACCGCCGCAGCGTTGTTGGCCGCCGAGGGCCTTGACGTGGAGCTCTTGGAAGCCCACAGCCAGAGCGGCGGTTGTGCGGGTACGTTCCGCCGCGGTCCCTACACCTTCGATGTGGGTGCCACCCAGGTGGCGGGATTCGAGCCGGGCGGAATCCACAAGCGCCTCTTCGATCACTTCGATCTGCCGCTCCCTGAGGCCACACCTCTCAACCCGGGCTGCAGTGTGCAATTGGCCGGTGAGACGGATCCCATCCATCTCTGGCGGGATCCTCAGCGCTGGCGCCAGGAGCGCCAGCGGCAGTTCCCGGGCAGCGAGCGTTTCTGGCAGGTGTGCGCCTGGCTGCACCGCAGCAACTGGGCCTTCGCCGCCCGCGACCCTGTGTTGCCACCACGAACGCTCTGGGATTTGCGTCAGCTGCTTGGGGCGGTGGATTTATCCACCCTGGCCAGTGGTGTGCTTATGGGCGCCAGTATTGCTGATCTGCTGCAGCTCACAGGCTGCGGCTCGGATCAGCGTCTCCGGCGCTTTCTGGACCTGCAACTCAAGTTGTATTCCCAGGAGCCCGCCGATCGCACGGCGGCCCTCTACGGCGCCACTGTGCTGGCCATGGCTCAGGAGCCGCTGGGTCTTTGGCACCTCCACGGTTCGATGCAGCAGTTGAGCCGTGCGCTGGAACAGGCGCTGGCTCAGGCTGGCGGGAGCTTGCGGCTGCGGCACCGCGTGCAAAGGCTGCAGCCGCTGGCCGAGGGCTGGCGGTTGGATGGTGTGGGACCAGGCCAGCGGCCGTTTGCGCTCGAGGCTGATCAGGTGCTGAACACCTTGCCGCCCCAGCTGTTGCCGGAGCTGCTCGGGGAGGCGTTGCCCCAGAGCTATGGCCGCCGGATCGCTGCTTTCCCAGACCCTTCCGGTGCCCTGGTGCTCTACGGAGCCGTGGCGCGCGAGCGACTCCCGCAGCACTTGGATCTGCATGCCCAGCTCGAGTGGAGTGAGCCGGGCAACTTGTTTGTATCGATCAGCGCGGAGGGCGATGGTCGTGCTCCCGCCGGTCAGGCCACCCTCATCGCCAGTGTGTTTACGCCGGCCAGGCCGTGGTTCGGGCTGCCTGAGTTGGACTACCAGCAACGCAAAGACGAGGCTCTAAGAGGGATCCAAGCTGGCTTACAGCGGTTGCTGGGCGTGGCCCCTTCCGATTACCTCCACGTTGAGTTGGCCACGCCGCGGGGCTTCGCCGGTTGGACGGGGCGGCCGTTTGGGTTCGTGGGCGGCCTGGGTCAGCACCCGAGCCGCTTTGGTCCCTTCGGGCTGGCCAGCTGCACTCCTCTGCCGGGCCTCTGGCTCTGCGGGGATGCCATCTATCCCGGTGAAGGCACTGCAGGCGTCAGCCTCTCGGCCTTCACTGCTTGCCGGCAGTTGCTCGTTGCCAGGGGCGGCGAGCTGCTGCTGGCGCCCTAGCCGCCGACCTCAAAGGAAATCAGGCCGAATCGCCTGACAGCGCTCCAGTCGCCCCTGCAGCTCCGGCCACCGTTCTTGTGCCACCAGCGTTTCCAGCTGCTCGAGCTGGTGGCGGTAAGTGAGCAGTGCTTCTTGCATTGCTTGGCGGTTGCAGCGGGCCATCAGGGTGCCCAGCTCTGGGTTGCCACCGCCGATGCGGCTGGTGTCGGCAAATCCGCTCGAAGCCAGCTGGCGTACTAACGCATCCGCTCCTGCTGCACTGCCGCCCAGATCCGCCGCCTCCAGGAGTGCTGCACTCACCAAGACCGGCATATGGGAGATCAGTGCAACGGCCTGGTCATGGGCGTTGGCTTCGCAGGTGAGCCATTGGGCGTCCACCAGGCTGGCTAGTGCCTGCACAACAGCCAGGGACATCGCATCGGTGCCAGCTGTTGGCGTGGCAACCCATGGCCGTCCGGCGAATAAACCCCGGAGGCCCGCCTCCACCCCGGCCTCTGCAGTGCCCGCCATGGGATGGCTGGCCACGAAGTGGCGGTGCAGTGGCTGCCATCGCTCCAGCACCGGTTGCTTGACGGACCCCACATCCGTGATCACCGCATTTGCAGGCAGGGCCGCTACCAGTGCTGCCGGTGGATCCAGCAGACGATCCAGGGGCAGGGCCAAGACGATCACGCCACAGCCCTGCAATACGGCGGGATCCGTGTCGATCTGCTGGGCCAGCTGGCGCTCACGGGCCCGTTCTGCGGTGCTGTCGCGGTGCACCAGCGCACGCACCTCCAGACCTGCTGCCTGCAGATCCAGGCCCAGGGATCCACCGATCAGGCCGAGGCCAACGATGCCCACCGGTTGTCCACGTAAGGCGTCCATGGCCTGGGACGAGGGCCCTTGGCTGGATGTCATCTCTGAACAGTGCCTTCAGGCCAGCTTCCTACGATTTCACGATGCTGGAAGCACGGGCCCACCACCAACTCAAGGCCTTCCTGCAACAGGCGGGTGAAGCCCGCTGGCCCCACCACCTCACCTTGAGCCGGCTGGTTGCCCGCAGCCTGCGGCGAGGCGATCAGACCCTGGTGCGCCTCGCGCCTGGCAGTGACCCCAGCTGGTTGCTGGGGTTGCTTGTTCCGCTGGCGTTGCACGAGCAGCCGGTGGCAATGGTGTTGAGTGCGACGCTGCGCCAGCGTCTACTCCACGTGGAATTGCCCCGCCTTGAGGCGGTGGGTCTTCGTCTCGCGTGCTGGGAGGGCCTCCAGGCTCCACCGGCAGGCCAGCTCTGGTTGCTGTCGCATGAACAGCTCGTGCAGGCCTGGCGTGCCGGGGCCCTCGCTGATCACCAGCTGGTGGTGCCTGAGGGGGAATCGCTGGAGCCCCGGCTGCGGGAAGCCCTCGCTGTGGTGATCGATACGGCCCACTGGGAGCAGCTGCGCCGCAGCCTTCCGGCAGCCTCGGCCAGCTTGCTGCAGCTGCACGAGCGTCTCAGTCGTCGCCTCTTGGCGCGCCCTTGCGGCCCTCTCCAACAAGTGGGAATCGCTCCAGAGGAGGAAGCGCCGCTGCGCCAGTTGCTGGCTGTGCTGGGGCCCATGCCGGATCCCTGGCCGCAATGGATGGCCTGTGCCGGGGATGGCTGGACCAGCTGGGCCAAGATCAATGCCACTCTGTTGCAGTGGCAGTGGCACCGCCAACCGCTGCGGCCCCTGGCGGAACTACCTGGCCTGTTGCACGGGCGTGGTGTGGTGCTGGTGGCTCCCTGGCCGCAGGCCCATGGACCGGTGCTGGGCTTTTCCCCGCAGGTTGAGCTGAGCCTCTCCGATCCGCCGCTGCTCGATCCCCTACCCCTCTTTGCTCCACAGGGTCAGCCCCTGCCCAACGCACCGCATTACTCCACCCATCTGCTGGATCAATGCCGCCGGTTGGTGCTTGGCCAGAGCGGCCTCACGGTGGTGTTGCTGGATGACGAGGGCCTACGGCTGAGCCTCACCAGTGCCCTGGCTGCCGAATTTGGGTCGCG
>JBIIDQ010000205.1:0-3963 GCA_044238295.1 Vulcanococcus sp. | reverse complement strand
GGTCGCTGCGCCATGGGGGCCTCCAGAGCGAGTGGGTGCTGTTCCTCGATGCCGATGAGGAGGTGGGGCCGGCCTGCCAACAGGCGATTGAGCAAGCCATCTGCGCACCCAATGCCCCGGATGGCTTCGAGCTCACGCCCCGCTACTGGTTTCTGGGCCGCTGGCTGAAACGCAGCCAGGGCTATCCCAACTGGCACCCTCGCCTGCTGCGGCGCGGCCGGTTGTGTTTCGAAGGCGGCGTGTGGGAGAGCTTTGCGGCCGGCAGTCCGGTGGGCCGGATCGAGGCGCCCTACGAGCACTACGCCTTCAGCAAGGGCATCGACGACTGGCTGGAACGCCACCGCCGCTACGCCGACTGGGATGCTGAGGGGATCGTGGCGTATTTGGCGGGCGGCGGCAGCACGGCCCTGGGCACCCGCCGCTGGCTACGGCTGCGGCAGCTCAGCGCCCGGCTGTGGCCCCTGCGCCCCGCCCTGCGCTTTGGCCAGAAATATCTGCTGCAGGGTGGCTGGCTTGAGGGCTGGCAGGGCCTGCTGTTTGCCCTGCTGATGGCCGGTTACGACCTGATCACAGTGGTGAAGGTGATCGAGCGGCAGCGACGGGCCCGGGGGCTACCGCTATGAACCAGCGCCGGCTGCTGCTGATCAGTGAACACTTCGAGCCCAGCACCGGGGCCACCGCCCAGCTGATGACCGATCTGGCCCGCGGCCTCAGCCAGCGGGGCTGGCCGCTGGTGGTGCTCACAGCCACGGGGGGCGGCCCGCTGGAGTTTCCGGTGGTGCGGCTTAACGGGAGCGGATCCGATAGAGCGGTCGTTGGGGTGGCCGCCAAAGCCCTGCGGGGCGTGCGGTTCCTGCTGGGGACGTTGCTGTGGTGCCTGCGGCGCGGCCGGCCAGGGGATGTGGTGCTGATCGTGTCGAACCCCCCGTTCATCGGCCTGCTGGGGCCCCTGATCCAGCTGGGCCGTGGCTTGCCCTACCTGTTTGTATTCCAAGATCTGTTCCCCCGCTCGGCGGTGCTCAGTGGGGTGCTGCCGGCCGCGGGCCCCGTGGCACTGCTGTGGCGTGGACTAATGGGCCAGGTGTGCCAGCGCTCACACACCACAGTGGTGCTTAGCCAGGCCATGGAAACGCGGCTCCGCCGCGACCTAGGCCGCAATCTGCCGCTGGCCATGATATACAACTGGGCCGTGGAAAAGGGGCTCGATGTGCCCCGCGCCATCAACCGCTTCGCGCAGGAACACGGCTACGCCAACCGCTTCACGCTGCAGTATTCAGGCAACTTCGGGCGCCTGCACGATCTGCTCACCCTGCTGGAGGCGGCGCGGCTGCTGCAGGGGGAAGCGGTGCAATTCGTGTTCATCGGCGGCGGCGCCAAACAGGGCCAGATCGATGCCTATCGCCAGGGCTTCGGGCTGGGGAACGTGCTGCGGCTGCCCTATCAGCCCCGCCAGCGCCTGCCGGAGAGCCTCGCCGCCTGCGATCTGGCCGCCATCGGCCTGATCCCTGGCGCGGAAGACACCGTGGCCCCGTGCAAGTTCTACGGAATCCTGGCCAGCGGCCGAGGGGTGGTGCTGATAGCGCGCCGCAGCTGCGACCTAGCTCAACTGGTGCTGCGGGAGGGCTGCGGCATCGTGGTGGAACCGGGCGAGGCCGCCGAACTGGCCCAGCAGCTCCTGGAGCTCAGCCGAGATCCGCAGGCGGTTGCGGCCATGGGCGAACGCAGCCGGGATCTCTATGGCCGGTTGTTCGGCCTGGAGCGATCGATTGCCCAGTACGCCGCACTACTGGAGCGGGTGGCGTGATCCTGTTGCTCAGCTTCGATGTGCGGCGCCGCGGTGGGATCGAGCGGTTGAGCCTGCAGGTGCAGGCCAGCCTGGAACGCCAGGGGCAGCCGGTGCGGCTGCTCTACCCGCAACAGCTGGGGCCAGGAAACCTGGGGCGGCAGCTCGGGCGACTGCGCTTCCTGCTGCTGCTGGCCTGGTGGCTGCCCCGGACCGGCCAGGTGCTGAGCATGCACGCGCTGCTGCTGCGGCCGCTGCGGTGGCTCACCCCCCTGCGCCGCCCGGGGCAATCGCTGCACTGCTGGTTGCATGGCATCGAGGTGTGGGGCTCGGCCCTGGCAGGGGTGCAGGCAGATCTGCAACTCTGTGATGGTCTGATTGCCAGCAGCCGCTTCACCCGGGATCAGGTGCGCGCCAGGCCAGGCTCCTGGCCACCGATCGCCGTGGTCCACCCGATGGCGGATCTGGTCGACGCCAACGACCGGCCTGCCACTCTGCCGCCTGGGTTACGAATGCTCACGGTGGCACGGCTGGATGCAGGCGAGCGCTACAAGGGGCATCGCGTGGTTTTGCATGCCCTGCAACAGCTTCTGCGGCAGGGTGCACTGCCGGCGAACTGGCAGTGGCGGGTGGTGGGGGATGGCAACGACCGGGCCGCGCTGCTGGCCGAGAGCAGCCGGCTGGGACTGGGCCCGTGGGTGCGTTTTCTAGGAGGGCTATCCGATACCGAGCTGCGCCGGGAGCTGCGTGGCTGCAGTCTGCTGCTGATGCCGAGTGCCTACGGGATCCAGCCGGATGGCCGCGCCTGCGGTGAAGGATTCGGCATCGTGTATTTGGAAGCCGCCCAGGCCGGGCGCGCCTCGATCGCCTGCCGCCAGGGCGGCCAGGCCGACCTGATCGTGGATGGTGAGAACGGCTGGCTGATCGAACCGAATGCCAGCCATCTGGCCGAACTGCTACTGGAGTTGGCGGCCAACCCGCAGCGCTTGGCCAGCGCAGGTGCTGCCGCCCAGGCTCGGGCCCTGGCCAGCTTCAGCCGCAGCAACTTCCAGGCACAGCTGCAGGGCAGCCTGAGCCTGCAAACTGAACGGCAAAAGAGCGGGGAAATCCCCTGATGCGCAGCGTGATCGCCCGCAGCTGGTTGCAGATCCGGCGCCGCACGCCCGATCTGCGGGGCAAGCAGTTGTGCAGCCGCGCTCTCACAACGGTTCTGGGCCCAGTTCCTCTGTGCTCACCCGATGGAATCTGGCTGGAAACGCGGCTGAGCAGCACGATGGATCTCTCCTTTCTGGATCCTCAAGGAGGCGGGCATGGGCTGATCCGCGAGGCCATCAACGCGCTGCGACCAGGCGATCACATGCTGGACGTGGGAGCCAACACCGGTTATTTCAGCCTGCTGGCGGCACGGCGTGTGGGTTCCGAAGGGCTGGTGATCGCCCTTGAACCCTCACAACGGGAATTTCAGCGCCTGCTGGCGAATCTGCAGCTGAACCACGCCAACAACGTGCTCGCCCTGAACCTAGCCAGTGGAGATCAGCCGGGCATCAGCTGCCTTACGGTCGAACCCGATCACACCGGCCTGAACCGAATCGAACAGGGCGGAGCCACGAGCAGAAGCAGCCAGCCCTGCCAGGTGATCCCGCTCCATGCACTCCAGCTCGGCAGCCTGGCACTGGCCAAGATCGACACAGAGGGTTATGAGCTGTTCACATTGCGAGGCCTGGAGCCCATGCTGCGGCAGCAGAATATTCAGCGCCTTCTGGTGGAAATCAGCCCGCTATTTCTGCAGCAACACCAACAGACTTCATCCGACATCTACAACCTTATGGCGCGCCATGGCTACCGCCCCACAATCGGCCCCCTGAACGAACGGCAATGGGATGAACTCTTTGTCGTGGAACACTTCTGAGCCCGAATCAGACTGCTGCAGCCACCGCCTCTGCCAGATCACGTGGATGCGGCAGCGCCGAGACGGCACATGGCTGAAAGCCATGGGGATGGGCTAGCGCAAAGGCCGCCAGGGCTTCCGCGAAAGCCTGGGGCCGATTGGAGGAGACAACAGCAGAGCCCACGGGCACAACCGCCGGTGGGGCGAGTAGGTCACGGGCACAGCCCACGTGGTCACTGGCGATGACCGCCAACCCGAATTGCAAGGCCTCGTTAACGACCAAACCCCAGGT
>JBIIDQ010000203.1:0-3976 GCA_044238295.1 Vulcanococcus sp. | reverse complement strand
TGCGGCTGGCGCCGGTCGAGAGGAACTCGACCATCGAGCGGAGCTCACCGCCGGTGGGATAGCGGAGCTGATCGTCTGCCTGCAGGATCAGATCGCGTACGACGCTCATCGAAACCACCTGTTGCCCAGGCACTCTATCGAGACTGAAGGCCTCAACTTCGGTTTGAAGTCCAGGTGTTTACGCACCGATAGGGTCGAAGGATCAGACAAGGCGACCAGATGGGTGTGGCGAGCGACCTCAAGTTGGGGCAGACCTTTGAATTGAGCATCGACGGACTCGGCCACGAGGGCCAGGGCGTTGGCCGCTGGCAAGACCTGGTGGTGTTCGTGCCCGGCGCTCTGCCCCGGGAGCGAGTCGTGGCCCGGCTTAGGCGCAGCGCCAAACGCCACTTTGAAGCGGATCTGGTGGGTGTGGAAGAGCCTTCGGAGCAGCGCCGCAAGCCTCCTTGCATCCTTTCGGATCGCTGTGGGGGCTGCTCCTTGCAGCACTGCGCCGATGCCGCGCAAGCCGAGTTGAAAGCCGATCTGGTGCGTCAGGCCCTCCAGCGCGTGGGCCATTTGCAGGTGGAGGTGTTGCCGATCTGGAGTGCAGCCACGCCATTGGGCTATCGCAATCGGGCGCTGATTCCGTTGGAGTTCAGCCCAGAAGGGCAGCTGCGGGCCGGTTACTACCGCCGCGGCAGTCACAAGATCGTGAACATGAACCGCTGCCCGGTGCTCGACCCGCGCATCGACGCCCTGATCGCTCCGATCAAGGCCGACCTGGAGGCGACCCGTTGGCCGGTGGATGTGAACTTCAGCGCCGGTGGCGGCTTGCGCCATCTGGCTCTGCGGGTGGGGCACCACAGCGGAGAGGTGTTGATCACCCTGGTGAGCAGCCACAACAACCTGCCGGGCCTGGAGGCGCTGGCGAATCAGTGGATGCAGCGCTGGCCGGAGGTTGTGGGGGTGAATCTCAACATCCAGCCCAAGGCCAACAATGTGGTGCTCGGGCCCGACACCCTGCAGATCTGCGGCCGGTCGTGGCTGGAGGAGCGCTTTGCCGGTCACGCCCTGCGCATCGCCGCCGACACCTTCTTCCAGGTGAACACAGCGCAGGCGGAGCGGGTGGTGCCCCTGCTGGTGGACTTCTTCCTGGAAGACCCCACCAGCCAGGTGCTGGAGGCTTACTCAGGCATCGGCACGTTCTCCCTGCCCTTGGCAGCAGCCGGCCTGAATGTGTTGGGGCTGGAGCTGCACGAGGGCTCGGTGCAACAGGCTCGCGCCAATGCGGTGCGCAATCAGCTGCCGAACGCCCGCTTCGAGCAGGCGGATGTGGCGGCCTCGCTCGCAGAACACCTCACCTGGGCGTCATCCCTGTTGGTGGATCCGCCCCGCAAGGGCCTCACCCCTGAGGTGATGGAGGCCATCCTCCAAGCTCCGCCGAAGCGCATCGCCTACATCAGCTGCAACCCTGCCACCCTCGCCCGCGACCTGGGCCGGCTCACAGCCGAGGCCGGCTACCGGCTGCGGCCGGTGCAGCCCGTGGACTTCTTCCCCCAGACCAGCCACGTGGAGAGCGTGGCGTTGCTGCAGCGGGACTGAGCCGAACCTCAGGCCCGCAGCTGGGCGCCGAACTGTTTCTCCAGGGCGGCGCGGATGGCCTGGTGGGCCCCATCCACCTCCGCATCGGTGAGGGTGCGCTTGGCATCGCGGTAGCGCAGGCGGAAGGCCTGGCTGCAGCTGCCGGATGCCACCTGCTCACCCTCGTAGCGATCCACCAGTTCGGCCTGCTCGAGCAGAGGTTTGCCGGCCTTGCGGATCGCCTGGAGCAGATCGCCGCTGGCGGTGCTGCTGGGCACCACTAGGGCTAGATCGCGCTCGGAGGCGGGCACTGTTGGGAAGGCGGCAAACGCCGGCTGCCAGCGGTTGCGGCGGGTGGCGGCGCTGAGCAGTTGCGGCACCTCCAGCTGGAACAGATAGGTGGCGGCGGGCAGGTCGTAACGCTCAGCCAGTTCGGGATGGACCTGACCGAACCATCCAACCGGGCGGCCTTCCACCACCACTTGAGCAGCCCTGCCCGGATGCAGCAGAGGCTCGGTGGTGAGCCGGCGATCCTCCACGGGCAACTGGAGACTCAGCAGCGCCTGTTGCAACACGCCACGGGCCTGGAAGTAATCGAGGGCTTGGGGTTTGCCGCCGCTGCTCCACAGCTCCGCCTGGCGCGCGCCGCAGATCACGCCTGCCAGCTGCAGCCGCTGACCGCCGTCTTTGGCGGTGGCATCGAACACGTTGCCCAGTTCAAAGGCCCAGAAGCCACTGCGGCCGGCCTGCAGATTGCGTTGCGCCGCCAGCAGCAGCTCATCCACCAGGCTGTCGCGCAGGTGGCTGTAGTCGGCCAGGAGGGGATTGGCCAGGGCCACCCGCCGCGCCGGATCGGCGCCGGGTCGCTCGGAGACTGCAGGCCCCAGCGAGAGGCTGCAGGTTTCCTGCAGGCCGCTCGCCGCCAAGATCCGGCGCAGGCGCCGCTCAGCTTCTTGGTCAGCGTTGAGACCGCCCGGCTCGATTGGATCGGGCAGGTGGCTGGCGAAGCGGTCGTAGCCCACCAGGCGGGCCACTTCTTCGATCAGGTCCACTTCCCGCACCAGATCCATGGCGCGGGAGGGGGGAATCTGCACCTGCCAGCTCTCCTCATCGGCGCTGAGTTGGCAACCGAGGGCGCTGAGGATCTGTTCGATCTCGGCATCGTCGAGATCGGTTTCATCGCCATCGGCGGTGATCACCGGGCCGAGCAGGTTGTGCAGGGCATCGCGGCGCAGCTCCAGCGGTTGGCGGGGTTGCTCGGTGCGCGCATGGCACCAGCGCCCTTCCAGGCTGGCGCCACAGAGCTCCTGGAATAGCTGCACGGCGCGATCGGCCGCCGTGAGGGTGACCTCACGGGGCAAGCCTTTTTCAAAACGGCTGCTGGCATCGGTGCGCAGGCCAACGCTGCGGGCACTGCGGCGCACGGTTTGCGGGGCGAACATCGCCGCCTCCAGCCAGATGGTGCTGGTGGTCTCATCCACACAGCTGTTGTTGCCGCCGATCACACCAGCCAGGGCAATCGCCTGATCGGCGTAACTCACCACCCAGGCTTCAGGGCTGAGGGCGTGCTCACTGCCATCCAACGCCACGAACGCCTCCTCCGGGCGGCCGGCGCGCAGATCCAGCTGGGCCGGATTCAACCTGCCGCCGCTGAGGGCCGCGAGCTTGTCGGCGTCGAAGGCGTGCAGGGGCTGGCCAAATTCGAGCATCACCACATTGGTGATGTCGACCACGTTGTTGATCGGCCGTAGACCGGCGCGCTCCAGGCGGCTCTGCAGCCACTGGGGCGAAGCGGCCACGCGAATGCCGCTCAAGCTGGTGACGCTGAACAGGCCACCGGCCTCGATGCGTTCCTGCACCGGCGCTGCGACGGGCAGGGGCTCGGCCTGCACGGCCGGTGCATCTGCCGCCAGGGTGAGGGCTGCGCCACTGAGGGCGGCCACCTCGCGGGCAATGCCCTGCATCGAGAGGCCATCGGGGCGGTTGGCGGTGATCGCCAGCTCGAGCACCTGGTCATCGAGGCCGAAGAGCGGACCCACGGGGCTCCCCAGCGGGGGCATGCTGTCCAGGGCCTCATCGAGGATCACGATCCCGTCGGAGCTGTCGGCCAGGCCGAGCTCCGAGAGGGAGCAGATCATGCCGCTGCTGGCCACACCACGCAGTTCAGCCGGCTTGATGGTGAGATCCACCGCCGGTAGATAGGAGCCCACCGTGGCCACCGCCACGTGGATGCCGGCGCGCACGTTCTTCGCACCGCACACGATCTGAAGCGGTTCCGCGGCTCCGATCTGCACCGTGCAGACGCTCAACTTGTCGGCGTTGGGGTGTTGCTCACGGGTTTGCACGTGACCCACCACCACCCCTGCGGCCCGGGCGGCGAGATCCTCGATCTCTTCGACTTCAAAGCCAGCCA
>JBIIDQ010000204.1:0-3976 GCA_044238295.1 Vulcanococcus sp. | reverse complement strand
TGGGGAAATCTTTGGTCTGATCGGCCCGAATGGGGCTGGCAAAACCACTTTGTTCAACCTGATCTCCGGGGTTACGCCTCCCACCTCAGGAGCAGTGTTGTGGCGCGGTGGGGCCGTCACAGGCCTGACCTCCCACCGCCTCAACCGACTGGGGCTAGCGCGCACCTTCCAGAACCTGCGCCTGTTTGATGGGCTGTCCGTGCTGGACAACCTCTTAGTGGCACTGCAGCGGCGACCGCGCAGCACCTCCCTGGCGGGTGTGCTGGCCAGCAGCAGCCACCGGCAGGCAGAACAACAGCGGCAAGCGTTGGCGTGGCAGCTGCTCAATGAGCTGGGTCTGAGTGCACTAGCGGAGCGCGAAGCCGGCACCCTGGCCTACGGCGATCGCCGGCGCCTGGAGATGGCCAGGGCCCTAGCCACCGGGCCGGAACTGCTGCTCTTGGATGAGCCAGCCGCTGGTTTGAACCCCTCAGAAAAGGATGCCCTGTGCGACTTAATCGCAGGCCTCCGCCAACGACACAACCTCACCGTGATGATCATCGAACACCACGTTCCCTTGCTGATGCGCTTATGCGATCGGATGGCCGTGCTCGATTTCGGGGTGCGTATCGCCGAGGGGACCCCAGAGCAGGTGCAGCGTGACCCACGGGTGATCGAAGCCTATCTCGGTGGTGGAGGCGCAGCCTGATGGCAAGCACCACTCCACTGCTGGAGCTGAAGAGCCTGAGCGTGCACTACGGCAGTGTCCAGGCGCTGGACACCGTTGATCTCACCGTGCACCGCGGTGAACTGGTGACCCTGCTCGGCTCCAATGGCGCGGGCAAAAGCACCACCCTGCGCGCCGTCTCTGGCCTGGAGCAAGCCAGCGCAGGCAGCTCCATCCGCTGGCAAGGCAGCAACCTGGCTGGCGTGGCTGCTCACCGAATTGTGCGGCTGGGGATCGGTCACTGCCCGGAGGGCAGGCGGGTGCTGAGCCGCCAAAGCGTGGCCGTCAATCTGGAGCTGGGCGCCTACCTGCGCAAAGACCGTGCTGGCATCGCTGCCGACCTGGACCGCTGCTTCGGTCTGTTCCCGAGACTTGCGGAACGGCGCGAGCAACTGGCCGGAGCTCTCTCAGGTGGTGAGCAGCAGATGCTGGCCATCGCCCGGGCGCTGATGGGGCGACCGGAGCTGCTCATGCTCGATGAGCCCAGCCTCGGCCTGGCCCCAAAGCTGGTGGGAGAGGTGATGCAAGCCTTGGCTCAGCTGCACGGCGAAGGCCTCACGATCCTTTTGGTGGAGCAAAACGCCCAGGCCGCATTGGAAATTGCTGATCGGGGCTACGTGCTTGAGGCCGGCCGCATCCAGCTCGAAGGGCAGGCACAGGATCTTCTCAGCAACCCAAAACTGCGAGCGGCCTACCTCGGAGGCTGAACTCAGGGCGATTCCGCCACCGCTGCCGCATCCAGGCGCCGTGGATCGGACACCCCCAGGCTGCCAACCATCCCGCCAGGGCCATAGCGCACCTCCACGGAATTAGCCGAGCCCATCGCTGCCACCCATTGCAAGCGATGCCCTCGAGCCTCCAACAAGCCCACGGTGTCTGGACTGATGCCCTGCTCCATGCTGATCTGATCAGGCCAGAGCTGGCTGTGAATGCGGGGTGTGGCCACAGCCGAGGCCAGGTTGAGACCATGGACAAGGCGATTGAGCAGCACCTGCAGCACCGTGGTGATGATCCGGCTACCTCCAGGGCTCCCTGTGGCCAGCAGCGGAGTTCCGTCGGCTTGGAACACCAGGGTTGGCGTCATCGAACTGAGTGGGCGACGACCTGGAGCGATGGCGTTCTGCTCCCCTTGGCGCAGTCCGTAGGCGTTGGGGGCACCGGGCTTGGCGGTGAAGTCATCCATCTCGTTATTGAGGAGGAAACCAGCTCCCGGCACCGTGATGCCGTTTCCATAGGCCGTGTTGAGCGTGGTGGTGGTAGCCACAAGGCCCCCATCGCGATCCACAACAGACACATGGGTCGTGTTGAGGCCACCGCTCACCAACGATGGTTCAGCTTCCAACTCAGCAGCCGGACGATGGCGGTCCGGCTGGATGCGCTGCCGTTGCTGGGTGGCGTAGGCATCGCTGAGGAGTCGATCGAGAGGCATCGCAATTTGATCGGGATCCCCAAGCAGGCGATTGCGATCCCGATAGGCGAGGTTGAAGGCCTCCACCATGAGGTGGATTGTTGCGGCGCTGTTCAGGCCCGTGGAGGCGAGATTGAACGGCTCCAGCACCTTCAACAGCTGGAGCAACGTGACGCCCCCACCACTGGGGGGCGGCATGGTCAGCACCCGATAGCCCTGAAAACGGGCCTGCAGGGGTTGGGCCCAGGGGGCGCGATAAGCCTGAAGGTCGGCGGAGCTGATCAGGCCTCCCCGCTGGCGCATCAGGGCAGTGATCTGGCGGGCCAGGGAACCGTGATAGAAGCAGGCAACGCCCTGACGCGCGATGCAGCGCAGGCTGGCGGCAAGCTGCGGTTGACGCAGAGGTTCTCCCGGCCGGTAGACGCTGCCATCAGCCTTGAAGAATTGACGCGCACTCGTGGGGTCGCTCTTCAGCAACGCAGCGGCAGCCTCCAACGAGTCGCTCAGCTCGGCTCCCACCGGGAAGCCCTGTTCCGCCAAGTCGATGGCGGGCTGCATCACCACCTGAAGCGGCAAACAGCCATAGCGCACCTGCACCTGGGTGAGACCCGCAACGGTGCCGGGCACACCCGTGCTCAGAAGGCTGCGCAGCGCCCGCTCGCGATTCACGCTGCCATCGGGGTTGAGAAAGAGATCGCGGCCAGCAGCCAAGGGAGCTGTTTCGCGGAAGTTGAGAGCGACCGCTTCACCGCGACCTACCGCAAGGGCCTGCGGTAAGGGCGCTGAGCGAGCCGCCGCAGGGCAGGTGCTGATCGGGCCGCTGCGAGGCAACCAGAGCACCAGAAAGCCTCCACCGCCGAGGTTTCCGGCCTGGGGCAAGGTGACCGCCAATGCAAATGACGTTGCCACTGCCGCATCCACCGCATTCCCCCCGCGGCGCAGGATCGCTGCACCCACCGCCGCGGCCCGAGCCTCCTGGGCCGCCACCATGCCCCCGCTGGATTGGATCGGATGGAAACGCTGAGCCTGCTCTTGCAGGACATTGGCGTGAACTGGGGATACGAACAGCGCTGCCGCAAAGCCAGTCAGGAACCGTTGGTGCAGCACGGCGGCGATGAACGGTTTGTGAGCGGTTCACCGTAACCACCCCCCCCTGGGGTGAGCACCCGCACACGATCTCCTGGCTGCAGCTCCAGCGCGATGGACCCTGGGAGCTGTTCGGGCAGCTGATGACGGCGCTGCAGCCAGTTTTCACCGCAGGCAGCGGCTGTGCCACCAGCCAAACCAAATGGCGCAACGCGGCGGCTGCCGGTGAGCAGCGAAAGCGTGATCGGCTCAAGCGCCTGCAGCTCACGCTCAACACCATCTCCCCCGCGCCAACGGCCCTCACCGCCGCTGCCGCGACGCACGGCGAAGCGCTCCAGCCGCACCGGCAACCGCTGCTCGAGGATTTCGGGATCTGTCAGGCGGGAGTTGGTCATGTGCGACTGCACGGCTGACGCACCATCGAAACCAGCTCCAGCTCCTGTGCCGCCGCAGATGGTTTCGTAGTACTGGCAGCGCTCATTGCCAAAGCTGAGGTTGTTCATCGTTCCCTGGGCCGCGGCCATCACCCCCAGAGCTGCAAACAACGCATTCGCCACCGCTTGAGACGTTTCCACGTTGCCGGCCACCACGGCCGCCGGAGGCTCTGGGTTGAGTAAAAAGCCAGAGGGCACCACCAGTTCGAGGGGTTCAAAGCAACCGGCGTTGAGCGGGATCGGTTCCTGCACGAGGCAGCGAAACACGTAGAGCACCACTGCCTTGGTGATCGCCAAAGGGGCATTGAGGTTGCCGGCCTGCTGCGGTGAGGTGCCGTTGAA
>JBIIDQ010000012.1:0-13944 GCA_044238295.1 Vulcanococcus sp. | reverse complement strand
AGCCTGGGCTCTAACAACCCCATCGCTGAATTGGAGCATCGCCAGGCGGCCTGGGAAGACGCCGAAGCCGAACGCAGACAGCTGGAGCAACGGGGCCAATCCCTCCAACTATTGCTTGAGCGGTTTCATCAAGAGCAGAGCAACCTCGCCGCGCGATACAGCGAACCTCTACAGGCAGCGATTACTCCCTACCTAAGTGCACTGACCATCGGAGAGAACAGGGATGTCCAGCACCCCTTAGTGGCCTTTGATCCCCAACACGGCTTCCATGACCTTCAACTGCACCAGGGCGAAGAGGCCTTTGCGTTTGAACGACTGAGTGGCGGCATGCGCGAACAAATGGCCGCAGCGGTGCGACTGGCCATGGCTGAGTTACTCAAGCCTGCCTACGGCAATGTGCTGCCCCTGGTCTTCGACGATGCCTTCACCAACAGCGACCGCCAACGGCAGAACGGCTTGAAGCAGATGCTCCTGCACGGCATCGATCAAGGGATCCAGATCGTGCTGCTCACCTGCCACTCGGACGACTACCGATCGCTCCTCAACGATGTCCAAAAAAATCCCCCCGAGGTGGTCGGGGGGACTGAGCTCAACCTAGTGACCCTGCACTAAGCCAGCGGGGGAGAATCACTCTTCGTCTTCGTCGCTACCACCCACGGGGATCAGGCGAATCTGCTTGCGGCCCAGCTTGATTTCAAACTCATCACCAGGTTGGAGATCAAGCATGGCGGTGTAAGCCTTGCCGATGAGCAGGTTGCCGTTGCCCTGCACAGTGGCCACATAACTGAGCTTGCGACCACCCTTGCCAACTTTGCTGGCACCGCCGAGCTCAACACCCTTGGCTTCCAGAAGCGCTTCATAGAAAGCCGTGAAATTAAGCCTTTCGCCACCATCTTTCTTGGTGGAGACATAGCCGCAAGCACGGACGATATCCGACTTACCCACATCGCCAAGCTCTTTAACTTTGGCTAGCAGTTCCGATCCGGTGAGCATTGTTGGAGTGGGTTGATCAACAAGACAATCTCAACTTACAACATCAAGCCGTTGGTTGCCATGCCTGCAGAAGCGAAGATCAGCACCAGAACGATCGAGAATGAGCCCACAGTGTGAGCAGGTGAACATGCGCGAGCTGATCAGACGGCTTGATGCGAGGGATCACGATGCACTCGTAGAGGTTTATCGGCAGGCAGTGCTCTGTTCCACAGGCGAGCTGTACAGCAAGCCACAGCAATGGGCCTGGGCCAGCCAGAGCGAAGCGATCAGACCACTGTTCAGCCAAGGCCAAGGCTTTGTGATCTGCAATCAACAGGATCAGGCCGAAGCCTTCTGCTTGCGCCACCCAAACGATCGCATCGCACTGCTGTACAGCCATCCGCGTGTGCAACGCCAAGGCCATGCCCGAGCGTTATTGGCGGCAGCAGAACAAGACGCCACACGCGAAGGCATCACCACACTGCGCACCGAAGCCAGCCTGATCTCCAAACCCTTATTCGATGCCATGGGCTGGCACGTGAGCTGGCGAGAGGAACTGCGCATCGGTGGCTTGCACTTCCTGCGCTTTCGAATGCACAAGCATCTAGGCCGGTGATACTGAGCGAATGGCGGAAGCCCAGCTGCAGCAATTTCTCGAGAAAGTGCGCCAGCTCAACGCCTTCGTGGCCTTGAGCGAAGCCCAGCCTGCGCTGAGGCAAGCACTGCGCGAGTGTGACCAACACCACGAGGTGGTGGCCCTGGCAAAACAGTTCGGCTTCGACATTGGGCGGCGCTGGGGAGATCAAGGAGCCACTGCGAGCGCCGAATCACCCACTTGGAGCGATCAGCACAACCTCTTCTCCAGTGCCTGCCCAGCCCCTGGTGAGGAACGGCTGGAGTCACTGCTGGCTGGCCAAGGCTGGCGACTCGAGCGGATCCACTCGTGCCTGGCTAGCAGTCCCGATGGGTTCTGGTACGACCAGAGCGAGTGGGAATGGGTGCTCGTGCTCCGTGGCAGTGCTCAGCTTCAGTTCGAAGATGAGGCACAGCCGCGCGACCTCTGCGTGGGAGACAGCCTGCTGATCAGTCCACACCGCCGCCACCGACTGGTGGCAACGGATCCAGATCCTGGAACGCTTTGGCTGGCACTCTTCTGGTCGGCAGACGCGTGAAGTGCGACTGACGCACGAGCCAATAGGCCGCCGCCAGCGCAAGCACCGCAACGCCCAAACCAATCAGATCGGCGGGGTTCTTCTGAACTCCCGGCGGCATCACGATCACCTTCCGGGCTACTGCAGTGAGCGCTGTCACCAGAACCAACTCAATCTGAACAGCGTGCTCACGCAGGTACGCGGTGAGGTTCTGCAGCACCTCCAACGCGATCAGAATCACCAGGATTTCATCCAACAGCCGGATTAATCCTTCTCCAGTCCAGTTCACGCTCAAGTCGAGCAAGTCGTTGCCCAGGAAGAGCAGCAGCTGAAGACCTGCCACCACGAGCACAATGCTGAGCACAAGGGACAGCACCTTGGCCAAGGCGCGCTCGAACGAGGTGATCGCCCGCAGATAAACCCGGTCGTTGAGCAACGCCATTAGCTGGAGGGTTCAGTTGTTGAAAGGGCGGTATTGCGGCTTGGCCGGCGTATCTCCGGGAGGATTCACCACCTTGGTATCGCAGGTAATGCTTCCGTCGGGGGCAGTGACGCAGTTAGCGGCCTCGATCTTGGTGGCGGGGCCAACGTTGCTGCCAGGTCCCCACAGGAAACTTTCCACCTGAGCCAGAGCCGGCGACGAGAGTCCAACCCCAGCACCCATCGAGAGCCCTAGGCCAAGGCGAACGACCGGAACAGAAAACAAACGAGGCAGCGTCATGGCGGCGGATCAGCTTCTCTCCACTCTGACGCGTTTAGGAGGACGCGTCAGGCGTCACCGACGTCGAGACGGATCTCCTGCAGCAACAAATCCAACTGTCCGAGCGAGTCGTCGAGAGAGATCGGCACTTGATCGTCGCCTTCGAAGCCCTGATCCTCTCCCTGCCAGAGGGATTCGATCTCGCACAAGCGCTGGGCCAGGCCTGTGAGGCCATCGTGGCTGTAGACGCGGGCCAGGGCATCGAGCAGCACCGGCATGCGAATCGAACTGGCGTGGAGCGCACGACGCAGATCCGCCTGGGTGCGACCGCAATGGCGCAACCAATCCTTCAGGAAGGCCTGAAGATCATCCAGCTGCTCGGCGGTGAGTGCGGCCATCAGCGCCCCAGGGGAAACCAGCGATCCAGTTTGCGCTGTGCCCGCAAACGGATGGCATCACTGATGTGCGTGGTGCAGAGCCCCAGTAGGGCCGTGAGCGCGACCAGATCATCACTGAAGCCTGCCGCTGGGATGAAATCGGGGATCAGATCGGTGGGCACCAATAAATAGGTGAGGGCGGCCAGCATCGTTAGCCGCACCTGCGGTGGGGTGTTGGCATCGAGCATGAGCTCCAAACATTCCAGGGCCGGACGGGCCAGGCTGCGACCGGCGCGCCGCAACAGACGGCGCAGCGCTCCTTGATCCACCTCCGAGCTGCCCAGCACCTCGGCATCCACGCAGTCAGCATCCACCCGGGCGGAGGAATCGCTGGCCATGTACAGAGCCTTCCAAAACCGATTCCCCCATCATGGGCCGCCAGAGCTGACGGGGAAAGCTCACTCCACTTCCACTAGCCCGGTCTGAATGCCTGCCTTGCGCAATTTGCGCAGAGCCCGTTGCACCACCTGCCGGCAGTATTCGCGGCTGCAGCCAAGCAAGCGGGCTACTTCAGCGAGGGTGCGCCATTCATGACTGCCATCCAGGCCAAAACGCAGCATCACCACCGTGCGTTCTTTGGGCGTGAGATTGGACTGATCCAACAACTTCCATACAGCTGCATTGCGCTCTGCCAACTCGCAGCGCTCCATGGGTGGCAGATCCTCACTGGGTAGAACATCCACCAGCTCCGTGGGATCTGATTTCGATTTCACAACCCCCTGCAGGCTCACGGTGACGCTGCGGAGTTCACAACCCAGCAGATCTTCCACCTCATCCAATGGCAAATCCATCGCCGTGGAGAGTTGCTGAGCTGTGGCCTGAATACCGTTGCGCTGCAGCAGACGCGCTTTTGCAGCCCGCAAACGGGTGAGCTTCTCATTCACATTCACCGGGATGCGAATGGTGCGGCTCTGAGTGGAGAGGGCACGATTCAAGCCCTGGCGAATCCACCAGTAGGCATAGGTACTGAAGCGATGGCCCCGGGTGGGGTCATACTTCTCAACAGCCCTGGTAAGGCCCAGGGTGCCTTCCTGAATCAGATCCAGCAGATCCAAGCCCTTGCCTTGATAACGCTTGGCAAGATTCACCACCAAACGAAGATTGGCAGTGATCATCTGATCTTTGGCTCGCTCACCAACGCGCATCGTGCGCTTTTCGATGTCGTTGTAGTCGCAAGCATCGCCAACACCACCAGCGGTAGTGCAGCGTTCATGCAGAGCCACCATGGCCTGCACCTTGCGGCCCAACATCAACTCCTGTTCCGGCGTGAGTAGCTGATGGCGGCCGATTTCACCCAGGAAGGCACTCAGAGAGCTGGCCATGCAGGATCCAATCCACTGAATTGAACCTAGAAGCTTTTTCGCTCAAAGAAGAAAGCATCCAAAAGACTTCCAGGTTTCAACTTTGCTTCGCAAGTTCACAAGAAAAACCAGGCATACAAATCCACATCCAAAGCGAAAGTTTTCTAGTGCATCACCATGGGCTACAGGGCAAGCGCCTCACACTGAACGCCAAGCAGAGGGGTTCTCTGTTGTGCGGCAGACGCCACCCACGCGAAGGGTGCCGCTACGGTCGAACTCCGTGCACGCTCTCGGCCATGCCCGCCTTCGCGGCTCTGCTTAACGACCTCTCCAACGACGTGTTGCCACGGGCGGGCGTTGCCTATGTGCACTACCTGAGCTTCATGCTCTGTTTTGGAGCCCTGGTGCTGGAGCGTCGCCTGATCCGCCCCAACCCGAGCAAGCAAGACGCCACCTTGATGGTGATCACCGATGTGGTTTACGGCATGGCTGCTCTGGCCCTGCTGGTGAGTGGCATTCTTCGCGTGATGTATTTCGGGCAAGGCGAAAGCTTCTACACCGAAAACCCGCTGTTTTGGTGGAAGGTCGGCCTCTACCTCAGTGTTGGTGGCTTATCGCTCTACCCAACCATCACCTACATCCTTTGGGCGATCCCCCTGCGCAAAGGCGAACTGCCCCAGGTGAGCGAAGCCCTCGCCAACCGCCTCGCCTGGATCCTCAATATTGAACTCGTGGGCTTCGCCCTGATCCCCTTGCTCGCCACCCTGATGGCCCGGGGTGTGGGACTGCCGACCAGCATCGGCGCCTGAAGCAGCGGTGGAGCTGACGCCACCCAGCCCAATTCCGTGTGCGATCGCCACGGAGGTTCGCCCCTGGGTGGCACCTCAAGCCCCTGGCTTATCGCCAGTGGTTCCTGCAACCAGCAGCCCGAGCGACTACCGCCACCGGCTTAAACCCACGCCTGCAGGCTGGCCCATTCGCTCTCATTGGTGCGTCTGGGTTGAACCAGTGCGTGACGCTGGCCCTACAGGCGTTTGGGAACAGCGCTGGCATCAAGCCGTGATTGGGGCCATCGCCACGTGGCAGAAAGATCTCGCAATCACGGTGGTGGATCAACCAGAACAAGCCCAGGTCTTGGTGGAACGTCGCCGCCCGCCGATCCTCAACAACAGGGCCAGCCATGGCAGGGCCATGCTGCAACTTCGGGAGGTCCAGCGGGATGGACGCTGGCAGCTTGAACCGAGGGTGATGGTGTTGATCAGCCCTGGGCAGAACCCGCCTGCGATCCAAGCCAACGCGCTCCATGAGCTCGGCCATGCCTTCGGCCTCTGGGGCCATAGCGATCAGGCTGGCGATGTGATGGCTGTGCAACCCGGCGCCCAGCCGATCCTCGAGCTGAGTGAGCGCGATCGCCGCACAGTGCAGTGGCTCCAGCAGCAGCCCGGGCTTCGCCCAGCGGTCACGCCATGACGCAGCCCAGACGCACGATCTCGGACCTATTTCTGCGCCGGCCCGTCCTCAGCCTGGTGCTCAGCCTGCTGCTCTTGTTGCTGGGTGGCCTGAGCTTGGTGCAGCTGCAAGTCGAGAACCTGCCGCCGATCGCACCGGGGCGGGTGAGCGTGAACAGCACCTACCCAGGGGGCAGTCCGGAGGTGGTGGAGCAAGGGGTCACTGCCTTACTGGAACGCCAGCTCAATGGTCTGGAGCGACTCGACAGCATCCGCTCCACCAGCACGTCCAATGGCAGCAGCATCAGCCTCAGTTTCCGGGGCGGGGCACCTGAGCTCAATCAGGTGAATGCCCAAAACGAAGTGAGCCAGGTGTTGCGGCAGCTACCGGCTCAGGTGGCCCGCCTGGGAGTCCAGGTGCGCCGCAGCTCCGACGATCTGCTGATGGTGCTGAGCTTCAGCGCTGAGGGGGGGCGCTACAGCACGGAGTTTCTAAGCGGCTGGGTGAATCAGGTCGCCAAGGAGCGACTGCAGCGCGTGGACGGCGTAGCCAACGTGACACTGTTTGGCGGCAGCCCCCTGGCCTTTCGCCTCTGGCTGAATCCCGCTGCCCTGCTGGAGCGTCAGCTCACGATCAGCGATGTGCGCCGTGCTCTTGAGGCACAAAACGTGCTGGCAGCCCTGGGCCAGGTGGGGGACGAACCGGTGCCTGCCGGTCAGGCCACCACCCTGCCATTGCAAATGGAGGGGCGGCTGCGCAGTCCCGAAGAGCTGGAGCAGCTGGTGGTGGGCAAGGGTCCCGATGGCGGGGTCGTGCTGCTGCGCGATATCGGCCGCGTCAGACTGGGCAGCGAGAGCTACGGCAGCATCGCCACCAACCTCAAGGGCAATCCCACCGTGGCCCTTGGGGTGTATCAACGCGATGGCAGCAATGCCCTGCGGGTGGATGAAGGGCTGGAGCAGGCCCTGGGGGAACTCGAACCCTTAGTTCCGCCCGGCATTGATCTCCAAATCATCGTGAATGAGGCCGACACGGTGCGCGAGAGCATCGGCGAGGCGGTCGGCAGCCTCCGCGATGCTGTGCTGCTCGTCTTTCTCACGCTGCTCCTGGGCCTCGGCAACAGCCGCCTGGCCCTGATCAGCGCCCTGGCGGTGCCGGTCTCGCTGCTCGGCTCCATCACCCTGCTCAACCTGAGCGGCACCTCGATCAACACCCTCAGCCTGTTCGGGATGGTTCTGGCCTCCGGCTTGGTGGTCGACGACGCGATCGTCGTGAGCGAAGACATCGGACGGCGCCTCGAAAGCGGCGATTCCCCCCTAGCCGCAGCTCGCGGAGCCATGGCTGAACTGGGGAGCGCGGTGGTAGCTACCTCCCTGGTGCTGGTGGTGGTGTTTCTGCCCGTGCTCGGAATGGAAGGGAGCGTGGGCAGGCTCTATGCGCCGATCGCCATCACCATCGGCTCCACCATCGTGGTCTCCACGATCAATGCCATCAGCTTCACGCCGGTGGCCGCCAGTCGGATCCTGCACGCCGAGCAGCGTGAACCAGCGTGGCTGCTGCCCTGGATCGAACCGCCCAGGCGTTGGCTGGAGAGTCTGGAGGGGCCCTACGGCCGTTGGCTGGATCGCAGCCTGCAGCACCGCGGTCGCCTGGTGATCACCCTCGCCCTGGGGCTCCTGCTCACGGCCGTTGCCCTCAGCCTTCGCCCCAGCGCCTTCATTCCCCAAGAGGACAACGGCCAACTGCGTGGGGTGGTGGTGCTGCCAGAAGGCTCCTCCCTGCAGCGCACCCAAGCCGTGATGGAACAGGTGCGCAGCACCATCGCCTCCGAGCCAGCCCTGCGCAGCGCCAACCTCTATGCGGGGCGCTCATTCGGAGACAGCAGCCCGAACAAGGGCACCGTGTTTGCGCGGCTGCACCGCATCGGCGAACGGGGAGCCGGCAATCCCACCACTGCAGCGATCGTAGAGCGGCTGAACCGCCAGCTCTCGCAACGCATTCAAGGCGCCGTGGTGGTGTTGAGCGAGGCCCCCACCGTGCGCGGCTTCAGCAGCGAAAGCGGCCTCGAGGTGGAGCTACTCGACACCAGCAACGGCCAACTCAACATTCAGCAGTTCGCCCAAGAGGCTCAGCGGTTCATCCAGGCGGCCAATGCCAGCGGCCGCTTCAGCCGCGTGTCCACCCGCTTCACGGCAGATGCTCCGTTGCTGCGTCTGGAGCCTGACCGGTTGCAGATGGCCTCCCTGGGGGTTGAGCTCGACGAGCTCGTTTCCACCCTGCAGGCCAGCTTCGGCAGCACCTATGTGAACGACAGCTTTGAAGGCGACCAGGTAAGGCGTGTGATTGTGCAACTCGAAGGCCAGGGACGCCGCGAGGTGAAGGATGTCTTGGCGCTACAGGTGCGCAACCGCAGCGGTCAGCTGATTCCTGTTGCTCAGCTCGTTCAGGTGGTGCCATCCACCGGTCCAAGTGCAATCAATCACACCCGTCTGGTGCGGTCGATCGCGATTCGGGCCCTACCCGCCTCGGGGGTGAGCACAGGTCAAGCCATAGACACCCTGGAGCAGATCGAACGGGACCAGGGCGGAAGCAACGTGGCCTTGGAATGGACCGGCCTAGCCCGCGAAGAGCAACAGGCCAGCGGGAGTAGCGCCCGAGCGTTTGCGCTGGCGGTGGTGGTGATGGGCCTGGTGTTAGGGGCTCTCTACGAAAACCTGCTGGACCCACTGATCATCCTGATCACCGTGCCCTTAGCCCTTTTGGGCGCGGTGGTGGGGTTGATCCTCAGAGGACTCCCGCTCGACGTTTATGGCCAGATGGGCTTGCTGGTGCTCGTGGCTCTAGCGGCCAAGAACGGCATCCTGATCGTGGAATTCGCCAACCAGCGCCTACGGGAAGGCCTGCCTTTGGATCCGGCGATCCGCGAGGCCTCGATCAGGCGCCTGCGGCCAATCCTGCTCACCGCCATCTCCTCATTAGCGGGATGCCTGCCGCTACTGCTGGCCAGCGGTGCCAGCGCCAGCAGCCGCATCAGCATTGGCACGGTTGCGTTCTCAGGCCAGTTGGTGGCGACAGTCCTCAGCCTGTTTGTGGTGCCCGGGGTCTACCGGATCATCAAAGGCTGGGAGCTGGCACGGCCTCAGTCCCGTTCTGCGCGGCGCCAGCATGGCTAAATCCCATCCCTCAGCAATGCCCACCCCCCTGAAGCTGGCGATCAGCGGCGCGATCGCATCGGCTCTCGTGGGATGCAGCAGCGCAGGGCAGCAGAGGCCGATCCCGATTGTGCAGGCGGAAACGCCGCGCCTGGAATCCTTCGAGCGCACCCTGGAAACCGTGAGCAGCCTTGAGGCCACCACGGAGATTGAGCTGGCCTCCCAAGCGGGGGGACGGGTCCAGCAGGTGCTTGTACAAGGAGGAGACAGCGTTAGCGCTGGCCAGCTGCTGGTGGTGCTCGACCAAACCCAGCTGCGGGCTGATGTGGCGGCGCTACGCGCCGCAGCCCAGAGCGATGCCATTGCCTATCAGCGCTTTGAAAGCCTGGTGAACCAGGGTGCGGCAACCGGCTTGCAACGCGACGAGTTTCGAGCCAAGGCCATCGGTTCGAAGGAAGCGCTTCGGGCCAAACAGGCCGACCTGGCCTACAAGGACGTGAGAGCCCCGATCAATGGAGTGATGGGGGATGTGAGCATCAAGCCTGGTGATGTCATTCAGGCGGGCACACCCTTCAGCCGAATCATTCGCAACACCCAGCTCCAGGCGCGCATTGATGTGCCGGCCAACCAGGCCAGCTCGATCGCGATGGGGCAACGGGTGGAGCTGCTGGATGGCATCAACCCACGCCCGCTGGCCGAAGGGCGAATCAACCTGATCGACCCGGGGGTGAATCCCACCAGTCAGACGCTGCTGGCCAAAGCCACGATCAACAATCCTCAGGGCCTGCTGCGGAATGGCCAGAGGCTTCGCACTCGCGTGATCCTCGGCTCCGAGCGGCGACTGGCTGTTCCATTCGCAGCCGTGACCCGCAGCTTTGGCCAGAGCTTTGTCTTCGTTGTGGGCAACGTGGCCGACCTCGAGCGCGACCCTGGCAAAACGAACCTGCAAGCCATCCGCCGACTGCCGGCGGGAACCCTGCTGGCCCTGCAGCGCCCCGTGCGCCTGGGGGCACTGCAGGGTGATGTGTACCCGGTGTTGTCTGGAATCAATGCCAGCGATCGGGTGATCCTGAATGGCAGTGCGGGGCTACGGCATGGAAGCCCGATTCGTCTCAAACGCTGATCACTCGCGACGCGGAGCACCGCGGCGGTCTGACAACACCCGTTGCACATCACGCCAGCTCACACCGTGATGGGCAAGCGCCACCTGCAGATGGAAAAGAATGTCGGCCGCCTCGCCAGCAATCTCAGCGGGGTTGCCGTCCTTGCAGGCCATCACGAATTCAGCGCTCTCCTCACCGATTTTTTTGAGGATGCGGTTGTCGCCGCCCTCGAGCAGCTTGTTGGTGTAGCTGCCGGGTTCCGGGTGATCGCGTCGACCTTCGATCACGCGCATCACTTCCGTGCACACATCGGCCGGGGGTGCCGCAGCCGCAGGCCCGCCAACACTCGGGGTGGGGCCTTCGTCGTAAAAACAGCTGCGGGCCCCGGTATGGCAGGCCACATCACCGCGCTGCTCAATGGTGAGCAGCAGCACGTCGGCATCGCAGTCGTAACGGAGCCCCCGCAGACTCTGAAGATGACCGCTGGTGGCCCCTTTGTGCCAAAGCTCCTGGCGAGAACGACTCCAGTAGTGCACCTCACCGGTCGCGAGGGTGCGCTCAATCGCCTCACGGTTCATCCAGGCCACCATCAACACGGCACCATCAAGCCAGTCCTGCGCCACCGCGGGAATCAGGCCGGCCTCGTTGAAACGCAGCGCGGAAATTAAGCCCGGATCGAGCGGCTGAAATGATGCCTGCAAGGGCCTTCATTCATCTCTACCGATCCTCCCGCAAGCCCAGCCCGCACTTCATCCCCTGGCATGACCGCCGCGTTCACCTGCAGCAAAACCTTCAGCGGCTACCCCTGCTGCCATCGCCAGTGGCGCCACAGCGGTCATTGCCGCTTCGTACACGGCTACAGCCGCAGCTTCACCTTTTGGTTTCGCGCCACGGAACTGGATGAACACGGCTTTGTGGTGGATTTCTCCAGCCTCAAGCAATTGGAGCAACAGCTGGCTGGGCAGTTCGATCACACCTTCCTTGTGAATGCCGACGACCCCCTACTGGAGCAGTGGCAGGTGCTGCATGAGCAAGGCGCCCTGGATCTGCGCGTGATGGCCAATGTGGGCATGGAGGCCAGCGCTCAACTGGTGTGGGAGTGGGCTAATCAGTTGCTGCAGACCCGCGACACCGGCCGCAGCTGCTGCTGGAAGGTGGAAGCCCGCGAAAACGAGAAGAACGCTGCCTGCTTTGAGCAGACCCCTGACTGGTTCCCCTCCCAGCCCTGACTCCGGCAGAGCGAGGTCGGATTCCTAACGGCAAGGGGAATCACAGGGCTCAGATCGCCTTGGAGGGCTCCGCTTTGCCCAAGCCTCCCTGCAACTCCAGCGCGCCAACGCTACTGAAGCGGCGAGAGCAAGAAGCGAAACGGTCTTATAGGCAACAGACGGGTCCAGCGAGTCGTAACTTAAGATTCGCTTCAGATTTTCGTCGCGGAAGTTCGTTGCCGCGAAAGCCTGTTGCCCATTGCCCTCTTCCTCCCTGCGCTGCAGCTGCTGCACCCCATGCCTGGGGTGATCACCCAGGGAGTAAGAGAAGGCCATCCCGCGATCGACATCGCTTGCTTCGTTGGCACTCCAGTGCGTGCTGCCCATGACGGCGAGGGGCATGTGCGCAGGAGCTACACCCACGGAATCACCTTCGAGTTGCACGGGCCCGATGGGCTGAAAACCAGCTACAGCCATCTGCACACCGTGATGCCTGCGGGCAACTACCAGCGTGGCGACCAGATCGGCACCTGCGGCAACACCGGCATCTGGAGCAGCGGCCCCCATCTGCACTTCGAATCCAACCGCCCCGAGCTGCTCGGTTCCCTCATCCGCGACGACGCACCTGCGATCGCCATGCCAAAACTTCCCCTGGCCATCGGCGGTTCGCCAGCAGCCATCCAAGCGCCGCGATGATGTTGGCCTTCGCCGATCGTCATTGGAACGGCTGGCCACGATCTGGGCCATCTTTCAAGGGCTGCTCCTAGAGGCACTGCCCTTTCTGCTGATCGGCGTGCTGATCGCCGGCACAGCCCGCTGGATCGCACCAGGTGGACGCTGGTTGCAGCGGCTTCCTAGCCACCCCCTCCTCGCTCCCTTGAGTGGAGCGGCCTTGGGCTTCGCGCTACCCGCCTGCGAGTGCGGCAATGTGCCGGTGGCCAGGCGCCTGCTGGCCGGTGGTGCACCACTAGGGGCTGCCCTTGGCTTCCTCTTCGCTGCTCCGGTGCTCAACCCCATCGTGCTGGCAAGCACCTGGGCCGCTTTCCCAAATCAGCCCTGGTTGCTGGCAGCGCGGCCTCTCGCCGCCCTGCTGCTCGCGGTGGCCCTCTCAACCCTCCTGCAGCAACTTCCGGAAGGTCAACTGCTGGAAGTGGCGCTGCTGGAGGAGCGTCGTCTCAACCAACCACTGGCCAGCGTGGGGCTCCTCGAGCGGCGGAGCGGCCTAGTGGGAACGGCCCTCCCAACCCCTGCACCTCCCACTGAGCGCCCCAGCCTGAGCGCTGTGCTGGAGCACTGCAGCCGGGAATTTCTGGATTTGGCGAGCCTGCTGGTGCTGGGCAGTGCCATCGCAGCCGTGGTGCAGACGCTGCTTCCCCGTAGCTGGCTGCTGGCGGTGGGTGGTGCCCCCACCATCTCCGTGCTGAGCCTGATGCTGATGGCGGTGGTCGTGTCGGTCTGCTCCAGCGTGGATGCTTTTCTGGCCCTGGGTTTTGCAGCACAGATCACGCCGGGGGCATTACTGGCGTTTCTGGTGCTGGGGCCTGTGGTGGATCTCAAACTCCTGGGCCTGTTCGGGGTGGTGCTGCAGCCGCGAGCGATCGCTCTCACGGCCGCAGGCGCCTGTGTTGCGGTGTTGCTGATGGGGCAATGGGTCAATCTCTGGCTGCTCTGATGCGTCCGATCGCCCTTGCGCTCTGGGGTTTGGTGCTGGTGGTGAGCACCCTCAGCGGCCGCCTAGAGCTGTTGCTGAGCGGCCCTTTTCATCCTCTCGTCGGGCTCAGCGGGGTGGTGATGCTGGCCATGGCGCTGCAGCAAGCCTTGGAGATCAGCCGCAGCAACAACCGCCGACCAGGGGATCGCCGCTGGAATCGAGGCTGGGTTGTGAGTGCATTACTAGCCGTCACTGTGCTCGTGGTGCCTCCCAACCCCTCGTTCAGCGATCTGGCCTCCAATCGCAGCAGCGAGCTCGGCCAGGAGGCGGAACTCGATTTCCTGCTGCCCCCTGCTCAACGCAGCCTGACCGACTGGGTACGGCTGCTGCGCAGCCAGCCCGACCCCGAGCTTTACCAAGGGGATGCGGTACGCATCAGCGGTTTTGTGCTGGCGCAGGGCGATGGCGCTCCCCAGCTGGGGCGCCTCTTGGTGCGCTGCTGCCTGGCTGATGCCACCCCCATTGGGTTGCCGGTGCGTTGGCCTACGGGCTATCAACCCCAAGCCGATCAGTGGCTGGCGATCGATGGCGAGATGGGCGTAGAGAGCGTGGGCGGCCAGCAGCGCAGCGTGGTGCTCGTGGAGCGCCTGCGCCCCATTCCCAGGCCAGCCCGTCCACTCGAGCCATGAAACCGGCGGCACTGGCACTAGCCGGCGGCGTGGTGCTGGCCCTGCTGCAGCAACAGGTGTTGCTGCGGCGGCCGCCACGATTGCTGGAACTGCAATCGAGCACAGCCAGCTCAGGGCCTGCAGCTCTTGCC
>JBIIDQ010000202.1:0-3986 GCA_044238295.1 Vulcanococcus sp. | reverse complement strand
CAGCCAGCACAGCCATCAGCAGAAGCGGGTGGAAACGACGGAGCACCTGCGACACGGGTGAAACCAGTGATCCATCATCAAAGATCATCCTGCAGCTCCGCTCTGCAAGGATCGAATCGATCGTTTTTGACAGCACGTTGTTCGTCGCGATGCTGCGTACGGCGCTGGTCGGGCTGATGGTGGCGGCGGCTCCCGTTCAAGCAGGCCAGATTTTGCGCGTTGGCGTGACGGATGGCGCTCAACCCTGCAGCTACCGGCAACAGGGCAGCTGGAGCGGCATGGCCGTTGAGCTGTGGCAGCGCATCGCTGATCAAGAGAAGCTTGCCTACGTCTTAGTTCCGCAGCAGAACGCAGCAACCTTGCTCTCTGCAACGCAGCGCGGAGAATTGGATGTGGCGATCGGTTGCATCACCGTGTCGCCGGAGCGGCTTCCCAGCAATCGCTTCTCCCTGCCTTTTCAAGAAGCGGGGCTTGGCGTGATGACTCGCCGCACCCGCTTAGACCTCGGCGTATCGCTGCTGCAATCGCTACTCACCCCTGATCTCATCCGTCTGTTGCTCGCCTACGTGGGCCTCATCGCTCTGTTGAGCGTGGCGCTGTGGTGGGTCGAGCGTGACGGCAGTCAACCCGAGACTTGGCCCGTGGGGCGACGCCGTGGGTTTGCACTGATCCTGCAAGTGTTGGCGACAGGCCCCGGGAGTAACACGTTGGTGGTCACGTCGCGTGGCCACGCGTTGGTGTTTCTGGCCTACATGGTGCGCATTGTTAGCGCGTCGTTGTTGGTGAGCTACGTGACCATCAATGTGGTTCGCGGTAGCGAAGATTCTTCGCTGCAATCGTTGGGCAACTTGAGCGACTTGGCCGGGCAACGGGTCGGCGTTCGTGTGGGCAGCGTGAGCGAGCAACTTTTGCAACGACTGAACCAATCCGGTCTTGAGCCCATGATCCAGCTACGGGAGATGAGCCAGGTGCTCGATGCCAAGCAACTGCTCAATACCGCTGCGGTGGACGCAGTGATGGCCGATGACCTCCAGCTCGAATTCCTGATCCGCCAGCTCTCCTACAGACGCTTTGGACTGGCACTGCGGAACCTGCATCCGCAGTCGCAAGCATTCGCCTTTTCGCCCACCCTCAAGGCGGCAACCGCCAACAAGATCAACATGGCTCTGGGCCGGTTAAAGCGGGATGGTTTGGTGAGCGAGCTGCGCGAGCAGGCGATCAATCGGGGGCCGAGCTAGAGCACGGAATTGGCCCGTGAGCACACCCTGGGTTTACATCGTGTTTCGGACGCTTTGATGTTCAACTGCTTCTGCTGTGGCATCAGCACGACGCGGTAACCGCGGTCTTGCTCAACAACCTTCCAATCTCCAGGCGGAGTCAGAGCGAACCTCCCGCTACCACTTGCGGCACTTGCTCAACTAACAGGAAGTGGGTGAAGACCAATCAAAAACCCCCGAGCACAGCCCGAGGGTCATTGACCAATCACATTGCTCTGTTGCGTGGACTGAAGCAGCTGGCGGTGGCGCCTGGGGCCGAATCATCCAGGTGTAGGCAGTTGCGTCTCCTAGAAGGCACCGGATCCGGTGCAATCGGAGGGTCGAAGGTTCAGACGAAAACAAGGCAGTGTCGGAACAAACGACGGGCCCATAGTTGAGTCAAAACTGTTGGATCAGGGGCCTGGTGTCAGCGTTGCTTCTTCACGTGCTGAGGCGGGGTATCAGCCATTGGTGGCTCCTCCCTGGGTTGATGACTGAATCATCGTTAGCTCGTCTGGCCTGCGGCAATCGGTGATTTCACGCATTGCCATGGGGGTGCAGAACTGAGGAGGGTGGAGGTTTGGCTTGCCTCAGCGGCGCAAAACCATCCGCGGTGGTGGCGGTGGTTGCCACTGGGGTGGGCAGGGCGACCAACCATCAGCCCGACGCTGGCGCCATAGCTGAACGGCCTGGTCTCGGCTGAGCCGCTGACGCCGCTTCAGCAGCGGTGTGGCCTGACCCTGTAGCCACTCGCCACTGGTGACGTCCACTTCCTGCTGCCATCGCTCCCAGATCACCGGCTTGAAGTGCAGCACCTGGCGTCCATTGCTTAACCAGCTCTCCGCAGGAGAGCTGGGGATGCGCTGCCCGTGATGCACCCACACCGGCTCAGCCTGCCTCCGGCGCCCAGCCGTACTGGCTGGCCATGGTGTCGGTCCAACCCTGGTGCCACTGGCAGGTGAGCAGTGGCATGGACTGCGCCCCGGCGTGATGCCTAAACCAATGGCAGGGCACGCAGACCTTGCGGCTCCGACTGGGGAGAAGCACCTCTTGCCCCTGATCGGGCCAGACCTCACATGCCCCAAGCTCTGTACCGACTGCTCCGACGGAGGAGGTGGCTGAGCGCGGACGAGACGATGTCATCGAGATCATTGATGGGTACACCAGTACTAGCAGGTCTGCAGATGGCTGTCGCGTGGTGTCTTACGTGGCTTGCTCGGCTGATGGCATGGTTCAGGCTTCCTCGATGCCGGCCTAGGTCGGCGTGCATGACTGCGTCTTGGGCTTAGGTCGCAGCTGCACTCTTACAGGGACGAAGAGAATGCATTCTGTCAATGGCGACGGAATCACAGAACAATGTGTGAGCGTGGTGAATGTGCAGGGATCTTGAAGAGGCCGATGCACTGAATTGTTTGCCATGCCTGTAAGGCTCTGAAACCCTATTCTCGTGATGGTTGATTGCGTTCTTCAGTTGCTTCACCGTTAGCCAATCTTCCATTGGCTTCGGTTTGTATCGACACAGCGAGTGGTGATCACATGGACTCTCCGAGGGAGCATTGCCGATGCATTGCATTGGCTGGGTCTCAGCTCGCGCCGTTCCATGGGCTTAGGGAATCGCGTGGGAAGGAAACGGCTGATGGAGTACGCGAGGACTTGGAATGGCTACTCGAGGTTGCTTTGCGTAGCGCTAAGCCGATTAGCGAGTGCCAGACAGCGATCCATTTCGCCCCAGAGCAGCTCTCGACGTTCAGCTGTCACTGCAAAGGAGCGGTGGTGGAGATCACGGGCGAGGTAGCGCAGGGCGTCGCGGATGCGTCGCCAATCCTCTGGTGAGAGTGCTTCGGTGGGATCGCTCATGGGCTCATCCTGCCGCCCTCTGTTCGAAGCTGACCAAGCGTCCATGTCGATGTGGTCTCACTCCATGCAGAGACGTCGATACCGGCACCGGTTTTTGCGTCAATGAATGGCCACTGCTCAATCCCATCCATAGGGTTTAGGCAATTGGGTGTTGTCGATGAATCGTTTGGGAGTGAGGCTGGCCAGCTTGGCAGCGGTTGTGGCCCTCGTTGTTGGCTTGCTCTTCCGCCCGGCTTGGGCCGGAGGCTTGACTCGCTCGTCCTTACCGGCCTTCAGCTACCCGTTCAGCGGCCTGCCGCTGGTGCGTTACGACGGTGGTACCACCAAGCAGGTGGGTTCCTACAACTTCCCGGTGAGCACGAACATCGCCGGGGTCTACATGACCCTCGAGCCCGGTGCCATCCGGGAGCTCCATTGGCATGCCATGGCCGCCGAGTGGGCGTATGTCATCGAGGGCCGCACCCGCATCACCCTCACAAGCCCTGAGGGCGAAGTTCAGATCGCTGATGTGGATCAGGGAGGTCTCTGGTATTTCCCAAGAGGCTGGGGTCACAGCATTGAGGGGATTGGCCCTGGCACAGCGAAATTCCTCCTGGTCTTCAATAACGGCGCTTTCAAGGAGGGATCGACCTTCTCCATTACTGACTGGCTTGCCCATACCCCAGCTACCTGGGTGGCGCAGAACCTCGGGCTCACTGCCAAACAAGTGGATCAACTGCCCAAAGAACAGGTTTACATTTCCAGGCGGCCTCCAGCTCCTGGTCCGCTCTCTGACACCAAGCCGCGTGCAGCCGGTGTGAAGCCTCTCAATGAGAGCCATGTCTTCGATTTGACCACCCAGCCCAAGCAGGAGATGCGAGGGGGATCTTTCTT
>JBIIDQ010000201.1:0-3989 GCA_044238295.1 Vulcanococcus sp. | reverse complement strand
CTGATGCAGGAGGTGTTGGCGCTGCGGGGTGAGGCGGAGGGGAATCCTGAGCCGGGTTGCGCTTGGACCGGTGACATCAACGGGATTTGGCAGCTGCATCGGCTTGAGGCGTTTGCCTCCATCACCGCTGAGGTGCAACGACAGGCCTGGCTGTATCTGCAGGAGCTGGGCTTTCAGAGCGGTCAAGTGGCCTTGCATGTCCAACGGTCCTGGCCGGTGGTGAGTGAGGCCGGTCAGGTGGTGGGGCGTCACCATCACCCCAATGCCCACCTCAGTGCTGTTCTGTATCTCAATGGCGATGGCAGCGGCCGCAGTGGTTGTCTGCGCTTGTTCCCGCCTCGCCAAGTGAATGAGCTGGTGCCAGGGTTAGCGGTGGGCCATGGCGGCCCCATTGATCCCACCAGCGCTGCTGGCCAGCGTTGGAATGCCCCTTGGCTTGATGTGGCTCCTCAGGCTGGGTTGTTGGTGTTCTTTCCCGCTCAGATCGATCACGCCGTCACACCGAACGACGACAACGACGATCTGCGCCTTTCCCTTGCGTTTGATCTGGCCCTCACAGCTCCGCTCGCCCCATCGGATACTCCGGCGCCACCGGAGTATCTGGCTCCCCATCCCGCTCAGTGGACTGAGGTGCCAGCGCCGGATTAGTGGTTCCGCGATCCGGGACAATGAACGGCCACCAGCCCCAGCTGCCGCTGCGCCCCATGAGCGACACTTTCACTGTTGTCTGTGAGATCAACGGCACCAGCCAAAGCTTCAGCTGCAGCTCTGATCAGACGGTGCTGGCCGCCGCCGAAGCTGCCGGGGTGCACTTGCCTAGCTCCTGTTGCTCCGGCGTGTGCACCACCTGTGCCGCGCGCATTCATGAAGGAACCGTGCACCAGCCTGATGCGATGGGTGTGAAGGCCGAGCTGCAAGAGCAGGGCTATGCGTTGCTCTGTGTGGCATTCCCGCGCAGTGATCTCAAGCTCACCGCCGGCCAGGAAGACGCCCTCTACGAAGCTCAGTTCGGTCAGTATCAGAAGTGAATCTCGGCGAGCTGCGCCCTGTGCTGCTGCAGTTGGAGCGTGAGCCCGGCTCCTTGCGCGCTCAGGTGGAGTCGGCGTTGCTGCGCCACGGCCAACCCCTCCGCTGGGCGATCACGGATGTCGATCTATCGGCTGAGGGTCGCTCCTTCTTGCAGATCGAAGCCGTCGTGATCGGCTCGATTGATCCGAAGTGCAGCGAAGCCTGATGGGATCAGCCACTCCAATGCCCACGCTGCTGGTGATCCCCACGGGGATCGGTTGTGTCGTGGGAGGCTTTGCCGGCGATGCCTTGCCTGCCGCCCGGTTGCTGGCGGCGGCGAGTGGCTGCCTGATCACCCATCCCAACGTGATGAATGGGGCAGCGCTCTACTGGAGCGATCCGCGCATCCACTACGTGGAGGGCTGGAGCCTCGATCGCTTCGCGGCGGGCGAGTTGCTGCTGCAGCCCGTGCGGCAACAGCGGGTGGGTTTGTTGCTCGATGCCGGCATCGAGCCCGAGCTGCGTCAGCGCCACTTGCAGGTGGCGGATGGGTGCCGCGCCACGCTCGGCTTGAACATCGGCCCGGTGGTCACCACCGATGTGCCCTTGGAGGTGAGCCTCAGCCTTGGTGCCAGCGGCGTGAGTTGGGGGCAGCTGCGGCGCCCTGATGTCTTGCTGCGGGCGGGGGAACAGCTCAAGGCGGCCGGCGCCACCGCCATTGCGGTGGTGGCGCGCTTCCCCGATGACCCCGAGAGCGAAGCTCTGGCTGCCTACCGGCAGGGCAGCGGTGTGGATGCTCTGGCCGGTGCGGAAGCGGTGATCAGCCATCTGCTCAGCCGTGAGCTGGGGTTGCCCTGCGCCCATGCCCCGGCGTTGAGTTTGCTGCCGCTGGATCCTGAGCTCGATCCCCGGGCCGCCGGTGAGGAACTGGGATTCACCTTTTTGCCGTGTGTGTTGGTGGGTCTGAGCCGCGCGCCCTCGCTGCTGCCGGCCACGGCCTCATCGGCAGCGGGCGCCTCCGTTCTGGAGATTGATGCGGTGGGTGCGGTGATCGCTCCGGCCGCAGCGCTCGGCGGTTCTGCAGTGCTGGCCTGCGCCGAGCGCGGCATTCCGGTGATCGCCGTTGACAACCCGTGCCTGCTTAACGTCACCGCTGAAGCTCTTGGGCTCGAGGTGCTCCCAGCGGCCAGCTACAGCGAGGCGGCGGGCCTGGTGCTGGCGCTGCGAGAGGGGATCGCACCAGTTGCTTTGCAGCGACCACTGCTCCCACTCTCTGCACTGCGCTGATGGCAGGTTTTGCAGCGGCTGAATCGGCGCAGAATGGATCTGCGCAGCAGCCGTGCCCTTGCGGCGGCGGGACCTATGGCCGCTGCTGCCGGCCCCTGCATCGCCAGGAGCGATTAGCAGACACCGCTGAACAGCTGATGCGCTCGCGCTACAGCGCGTTTGCGCTCGGCGAGATCGAGCACCTGATGCGCACCCAGCCCTCCGACCAACCGATCGAGCAGCGCCGCCGCTCCCTGCAAGCCACCTGCCGGCAGCTGCGCTGGTGTGAGCTGGTGATTGTGGCGGCGGAAGGCGGCGGGGCCGGTGATCTGGAAGGCACCGTGACCTTTGAAGCCCACTACTGCGCCTCCGGTGAGCGGGGTGTGCTGCGGGAGTGCTCCCGTTTCGGCCGGGAGGGAGGACACCCCGATGGCGTTTGGCTCTACTTAGAGGCGCTCGAGCTCAGCGGTTGAGGCCTGAGCGGATTCGCTCCAGAACCGAAGCGCAGCGGGTGCTGGAATGGGCCATGCACTCACCACTCAGCGTTTCCAGCCACAGCTCGCCGGTGCTGGAGATATCGCTCCAGTCGGCCCAGACGCGCACATAGTCGTTCACGCGCCGGCCTGAGCAGGGGCGCTCAAAAGCCATGAGGGTGCGCTGGTCGGGCTGCTCTACATCCAGGCCTAGTTGCTCCAGGAGTGGCCTGAGCAGTTCTCCAGGAGAACTCGAGCTGTGGAAGGGAACGAGGGCGCGGCAATAAGCCATGGCGCTGGCGCTGAAAGGCCTTGATGGCAACCTATGGATCCAGAGCGGATCAGGACGCGTGCTGCGCGGAATGATTTCAGCTTCCGGCCCTGTCGCCCCATCAATGCAGACAGGCCATGGGATGGCGGGTCGGCAGTCCCAGGGCTTTGGCCACACCCGGATGGCACACGGCTCCGCCCACGGTGTTGAGGCCCGAGACCAGCTCAGGCCGCTCCGTGACCGCCTCCACCAGCCCCCTCCCTGCCACCGACAGCACATAGGGCAGGGTGACGCTCACCAGCGCTTCAGTGGACGTGAACGGCACGGCGCCGGGCATGTTGCCCACGGCGTAGTGCTGAACGCCGTGGATGGTCACCACTGGATCGGTGTGGGTGGTTTCGCGGCTCGTGGCGACGCAGCCCCCCTGATCGATCGCCACATCCACGATCACCGAGCCCGGTTGCATGCGGCTCACCAGCTCTTCATCCACCAGGGTGGGGGCCCGATCGCCAGGCAGCAGCACCGCACCGATCAACAGGTCGGCGCTCGGGACCAGTCGCTCCAGCAGTCCGCGGCTACTCACCAGGCTCACGAGTCGGCCCTGCCGCTGGCTCTCCAACCGGCGTAGGCGTTCGGGGGAGAGATCGAGCAGGAACACCTCCGCATCCATCGCCGCTGCGAGGCGCGCGGCATTCCAGCCCACGCTTCCTGCTCCAAGCACCACCACCCGCGCCGGGCGCACACCGGTGCAACCGCCGATCAACACGCCGCGGCCGCCATGGGGTTGCTCCAGCAGATGGGCGCCCACCTGGGCGGCCAAGCGCCCGGCGATCTCACTCATCGGAGCCAAGAGCGGCAGGCTGCCGTCGGCAAGCTGCACGGTTTCGTAGGCGATCGAGGTGGTGCCGGCTTGCAGCAGCGCCTGCCCAACGGCGGGGTAAGCCGCTAGGTGCAGGTAGGTGAATAACACC
>JBIIDQ010000200.1:0-3996 GCA_044238295.1 Vulcanococcus sp. | reverse complement strand
ACCACATCGCTGAAGCTCTGGCCGCCCAGGCTCACCCGATTCACCCCTGCCGCCAGGTAGGCCGCAAGACGCGCCTGATCAAAGCTGGCGGGATCCAGCTCGAGGCTCACCTCAGCACCAGCGACCAAGCCGAAGCGCTGGCGGAGGGCTTGCAGCAGCTCGCCTAGCTGAGCGGCGCTCAGCAGCGATGGCGTACCACCCCCGATGTAGACGGTGGAGAGGGGTGGCCCTTCGGGCGAAGCTGCAATCTCCTGATGCAGCAGCTGCAGGTAGTTCTGAATCGATGCGCTGCCGGGAGCACCAGGCACCGCACTGGCGCGATCGCCGAGCGGCACCACCGGAAAATCACAGTAGAAACAGCGCCGGTGACAGAAGGGAATGTGCAGGTAGGCGCTGCGGGGCGGCCAACCGACCGGCGCACACCGGTTAACTCCCCGGGCCAAAGCTCCCGGTATCAGGCATGCTGCGTCACTGAAGCCTTCGGCAGCCACAGCACCGGTCATGGTGGACACCCTCATCCTGGTGCTGTTCGTGGTGTCGGGGGCCGCTGCTGGATGGCTGGGGGTCGACCTGCTGCCGGAGCAGCAGCTGATCCAGATCCAGAACCTGGAACAACTGAGCTGGATCCTGGGAGCGGGCGGCGCCCTGGCTGGCCTTCTCGCGGGCTTTGTGTTCCAGCGCCTGCGCAAGCGGCTGATGGAACAGGTGCGCACCATGCCCACCGACCTGCTGGTGAGCCGTGCCGTTGGCCTGATCCTCGGCCTGCTGGTGGCCAACCTGCTGATCTCACCAATCCTGTTCCTCTCGCTTCCTTGGGAGCTGGTGCTGGTGAAACCCCTGGCCGCGGTGGCGGCCAACGTGTTCTTTGGGGTGTCGGGCTACAACCTGGCCGAGGTGCATGGGCGCACGCTGCTGCGCCTGTTCAATCCCAACAGCACCGAAGCCTTGCTGGTGGCCGATGGGGTGCTGATGCCCGCCAGCGCCAAGATCCTGGATACGAGCGTGATCATCGATGGCCGCATCCGGGGCCTCTTGGATTCGGGGCTGATGGAGGGCCAGGTGATCGTGGCCCAGGCGGTGATTGATGAACTTCAAGCGCTGGCCGATTCCGCCAACAACGAAAAACGGAGCAAAGGGCGCCGCGGCCTCAAACTGCTGAGCAGCCTGCGGGAGCGCTATGGCCGCCGGCTGGTGGTGAACACCACCCGCTATGAGGGCAACGGTGTCGACGACAAGCTGCTCAAGCTGGCGGCCGATACCGGCGGCACCCTGCTCACGGCCGACTACAACCTCACCAAGGTGGCCGAGGTTCAGACCGTGAAGGTGATGAACCTCAGCGAGCTGGTGATTGCCCTCAGGCCGGAGGTGCAGCCAGGCGACGAGCTCAATCTCAAGATCGTGCGCGACGGCAAGGAAGCCAACCAGGGTGTGGGCTATCTCGACGACGGCACGATGGTGGTGGTGGATGGTGCCCATGGCCGCGGCGGGGAACGCCTGCCCGTGGTGATTACCGGTGCCCTGCAGACCCCCACGGGTCGCATGGTGTTCGCCAAGCTCGAAGGGGCAAACGGCGCTGCAACCGCCAAACCCAAATCGGGCAGCAGGAAATCCGCACCCGCCAAAGGCGATCCGGGCACCGCCAACCCCCGCTAGGCTCCCGGCTCATGCCTGCAGTGATCCGCGGATGTCGGTGTCAGCTCCCTACTACGGCGATTCCGCCGTAATGCGCACCCCGCCCCCCGATCTGCCCTCGCTGCTGCTGAAGGAACGGATCGTGTATCTGGGCCTGCCACTCTTCAGCGACGACGATGCCAAGCGTCAGATGGGCATCGATGTCACCGAGCTGATCATTGCCCAATTGCTTTATCTGGAGTTCGACAACCCGGATAAGCCGATTTTTTTCTACATCAACTCCACAGGCACCAGCTGGTATTCCGGGGATGCCATCGGCTTTGAGACCGAAGCCTTCGCCATCGCCGACACGCTCCGCTACGTGAAACCACCGGTGCACACCATTTGCATCGGCCAGGCCATGGGCACCGCCGCGATGATCCTGAGCGCCGGCACCAAGGGCCACCGCGCCGCTTTGCCCCACGCTTCGATCGTGCTGCACCAACCCCGCAGCGGCGCCCGCGGCCAGGCCAGCGACATCCAGATCCGCGCCAAGGAAGTGCTGCACAACAAGCAGACGATGCTCGAAATGCTGTCGGCCAACACCGGCCGCAGCGTGGAGCAACTCTCCAAGGATTCCGACCGCATGACCTACCTCACGGCCGAGCAAGCCGTGGAGTACGGCCTGATCGATCGGGTACTCACCAGCCAGAAGCTGCCGAGCCCCCTGCCGGCTGGAGCAGGCATCAGCCCAGGCAATCCCGGTATCAGCTGAAACCGGCTCGGCCCTTGCTTCGGCCTAGACCCCAATCCATTCCTTTCACCACCGGCCACCCCCGCTTCCGCCATGCCCATCGGCACCCCCAGCGTTCCCTACCGCCTGCCCGGCAGCCAGTACGAGCGCTGGGTCGACATCTACACACGCCTGGGCGTTGAGCGGATCCTCTTCCTCGGTTCTGAGGTGAACGACGCCATCGCCAACAGCCTGGTGGCGCAGATGCTCTACCTCGACTCGGAGGACAACTCCAAGCCGATTTACCTCTACATCAATTCACCGGGTGGCTCGGTGACCGCCGGCTTGGCGATCTACGACACCATCCAATACGTGAAGAGTGAGGTGGTGACGATCTGCGTGGGTCTGGCCGCCTCCATGGGCGCCTTCCTGCTTGGTGCCGGCACCAAGGGCAAGCGGCTGGCTCTCCCCCACAGCCGGATCATGATTCACCAGCCCCTGGGCGGCACCAGCCAGCGTCAGGCCAGCGACATCGAGATCGAAGCCCGCGAGATCCTGCGGATCAAAGACATGCTCAACCAGAGCATGGCGGACATGACCGGCCAAGAGCTGGGCAAGATCGAGAAAGACACCGACCGCGACTACTTCATGAGCGCCGCTGAAGCGGTGCAGTACGGCCTGATCGACCGCGTGATCGCCCATCCCACCGAAGCAACGGCAGCGAGCTGAGCTCAGAGCTGAGGCGCTGGGCAGACGCTTGCGTAAGCTCGACCCTTGCTCAGCCCAGACCCGAAAGCCTCGATGGCCAAGCTCTACTACGACACCGACGCCGACCTCAGCCTGCTGAACGGCAAGACGGTGGCCATCATCGGCTACGGCTCCCAGGGCCACGCCCACGCCTTGAACCTCAAGGACAGTGGCGTGAACGTGGTGGTGGGCCTCTACGACGGCAGCCGCTCCGCCGAGAAGGCCAAAGCTGATGGCCTGGAAGTGCTCAGCGTGGCCGATGCGGCCGCCAAGGCCGACTGGATCATGGTGCTGCTGCCCGATGAGTTCCAGAAGGCCGTCTACGACAAGGAAATCGCTCCGCACCTCAGCGCAGGCAAGGTGCTCAGCTTCGCCCACGGCTTCAACATCCGCTTCGAGCTGATCAAGCCCCCCGCGGATGTGGACGTGGTGATGATCGCCCCGAAGGGCCCTGGCCACACCGTGCGCTGGGAATACCAGAACGGCATGGGCGTGCCTGCCCTGTTTGCCATCCAGCAAGACGCCACCGGCAACGCCCGCGCTCTGGCCATGGCCTATGCGAAGGGCATCGGCGGCACCCGCGCCGGCATCCTGGAGACCAACTTCAAGGAAGAAACCGAAACCGACCTGTTCGGTGAGCAAGCCGTGCTCTGCGGCGGCCTCTCCGAGCTGGTGAAGGCCGGTTTCGAGACCCTCGTGGAAGCTGGCTATCAGCCCGAGCTGGCCTACTTCGAGTGCCTGCACGAAGTGAAGCTGATCGTGGATCTGATGGTGAAGGGCGGCCTCACCGCCATGCGCGATTCGATCTCGAATACCGCTGAATACGGCGATTACGTGAGCGGCCCCCGCCTGATCACCGCCGACACCAAGGCCGAGATGAAGCGCATCCTGGCCGACATCCAGGA
>JBIIDQ010000198.1:0-4014 GCA_044238295.1 Vulcanococcus sp. | reverse complement strand
AGCTGGCTCCCCAGGATCGCTTTGATCTGCTGCAGAGCCTCGTGGCCAGTGAGAGCGAGAGCGTGCAGTCCAGTTTGGTGGTGGCGGTGGAGCGCCTCGGTGTGGAGCAGCTGACCGTGCTGTCAACCGAACTCTCCACCGAGGGGCTCACGGGCCTTTGTGCCTGAGCCCCGCTTGAGCGGGCTCAACCAGATCAGTCGCGGGAGCGGCTGATCTGCAGTTCGCGGTTCATCACCTTGAGCCGGCGCAGACCTTGGAACACGTCTTCGGGCATGCCCTGGGGCAGATCCACCAGGCTGTGGGCATCAAAGATTTGAATGCGGCCAATGCTGCGGCCGTTGAGGCCGGCTTCATTGGCGATGGCGCCCACGATGTTTCCGGGCTTGACGCGATCGCGCCAGCCCACCTCGATGCGGAAGCGCTCCATGCCGGATTCCGGCGGGCCGGACTGGTCGCGGGGGCCGCGGCGCAGTTGGCCGCCGGGACCGGGCCGCTCCTGGCGGCGGCCATCACGGCTCTCACGGCTGTCGCGAGCATCGCGGCCGCCACTGTTCTGGCGAATCCAACTTTCATCGCCCTGCACCAACAGGGGCTGGGCACCCACCGCCAGCTGCAGGGCAGCGAGGGCGAGTTGATCGGGGCTGGCGCCACTTTCCTGGCCCACCCGCTGCAGGATTTCGGAGAGCAGGGCCAGCTCTTCCTCGCGGCCTTCGCAGGCCAGGCCTTCGCAGAGGCGTTGGCGCAGCCGGTCGAGACGGCTCTGGTTGATGGTGGCGTTGCTGGGGATCTCCATGGCCTCAATCGGCCGACCCACTGCACGCTCCAGGCCGCCGAGGAAGCGCCGCTCCCGGGGGGTGACAAACAGGATCGCGTCGCCGGTACGGCCGGCACGGCCGGTGCGGCCGATGCGGTGCACGTAGGCCTCGGAATCGAACGGGATGTCGTAGTTCACCACCAGGGTGATGCGGTCGACATCGAGGCCGCGGGCTGCCACATCAGTGGCCACCAGCACATCCACCGTGCCGCTCTTGAGGCGCTCGATCGTGCGCTCGCGCTGGTTTTGGGCCACATCGCCGTTGAGCACGGCCACGTCGTAACCCTTGGCTTCGAGGGCCTCGGCCACGGTGACGGTGATCGCCTTGGTGCGGGCAAAGATGATCACCCCTTCCTTGGTTTCCGCTTCCAGCACGCGGGTGAGGGCTTCGAGCTTCTGGGGCCCGTTCACCGTGATGAAGCGCTGACGAATCCGGCTCGAATCCGACCCTTTGGTCTTGATCGTGATCTCGGCGGGATCGTTCAGATACTTATGAGAGATGCGCCGGATCTCCGGAGGCATCGTGGCTGAGAACAGCACCACCTGACGCTGGCTGGGGAGCTGCTCGAGCACCCATTCCACGTCGTCGATGAAGCCCATGCGCAGCATTTCATCGGCTTCATCGAGCACCAGGCTGCGCAGGCCTGAGAGATCGAGCGTGCCCTGACGCATGTGGTCCATCACCCGGCCGGGGGTGCCCACCACGATCTGCACGCCGCGCTTGAGGCGCACGATCTGATCGCGGAAATCTGAGCCGCCGTAGAGCGGCAGCACGCGCAGGTGCGGCATGTTGGCCGCGTAGCTCTTGAAGGCGTCCGCCACCTGGATCGCCAGTTCCCGGGTGGGGGTGAGCACCAGGACCTGCGGGGTGCGCTGGTCGGGATCAAGGCCTGCCAGCAAGGGCAGCGCGAAGGCTGCGGTTTTGCCGGTGCCGGTTTGTGCCTGACCCACTAGGTCGCGGCCGAGCAGTAGCTCGGGGATGGCCGCTTTCTGGATCGGGGAGGGTTCCTGGTAGCCGATGGCGGTGAGCGCATCGAGCAGTTCAGGGGCGAAGCCGAAGCTGGCGAAGCCCTGGGGCTTGGCCGGAATCACGGTGGTGCTCACCTCCACCGGGGCATCGGTGCCAGTGGTGGGGAGATCGATGGCGCTCAGATCAACGGCAGCGCTCAGATCCACCACTGGGGTGGTCTGATCAGGAGATGAATCGTTCTGCAGAGAAGATGTTGTGGCGCGTTCGTCTGAAGAGCTGTTGAGGCTCTCGCAAATGCTTTGGGTCACGTTTTAAATCGCTGGGCCTGAAATGTCCTTCGTCGACAGGCCGGCAGACACCCTGGAAATGAAGCGATTACGCGAAAGAGTGCCGTTGTGCGGCGCTGAACTGCGTATGTGCTTCGAATAACTGCCTTGCCCTTACACAAAGGGTCTCGATCTCAACCTAACACTTGATCGAACCACCCTCAGCCAGGCGTTGATAGTCGTCGGCGATGCGTTCGATGTCGTTTTCGCTGAGCTGCTCGCCACGCTGCACCTCCACGATCAACAGGTCGTGATCGCTAGCGCTGGCCCGGTGCAGCGCTCCACAGGGAATGAACAGGCTCGTGCCCGGTTGGGCTGTGAGTGTGTCGTCGTCGCATTGGAGCGTGCCGGCTCCGCCTACCACCACCCAGTGCTCGCTGCGGTGACGGTGGCGCTGCAGGCTGATGCGCTGGTGGGCCCGGATGCAGAGGCGTTTCACCAGATAGCCCTCACCGCTGGCCAGCGGTTCAAACCAGCCCCAGGGGCGCTCCACAACGTTGGCCATGGGCCTGAGGCTAGGCAGCCTCGGCCGGGGTGACCAGCAGCACCGCCTGGCGGGCGCGGGTGAGCCCCGTGTAGAGCAGGCGTGGATCCCCGTGACGGCTTGGGGGCACCAGCAGCAGCACCTGGCCGTATTGGCTGCCCTGGGCTTTGTGCACCGTGAGGGCCAGGGCCGGTTCGGCCCCCGCCAGCCGGGCGGGATGCAGCAGCCGATCACCGGCCATCAACACCAGCCGCTGCCCGTTGCGCTCCACCAGCACGCCGATCTCACCGTTCGCGAGGTTTTGCTCGGGATGGTTGCGGCGGTTGAGCACCGGGGTGCCGAGGGGCCAGCGCTCCAGCGGGCCCGTGGCCGCTGGTCCCAGCAAGGTGCGGTGCAGCGCCGCCACGCCCCAGGGCCCTTGCCGGAGGGGGCTGAGAGCAATCAGCTGCTCCAGTTCGCTGAGCAGGGCGGCGCTGCCGCTGGGCTCCACCTCGCTGCCTTGCCAGCGCAGGGCCAGGCACAGCTGCCGCAAACGCTGTTGGTGGTCCCGCAGGGGCTGGAGCACCGCCTCCGGCAGCTGTTGCAGGGGGCATTCCAGCCAGCGCAGGTTGTCGTCGCTGGTGAGTTGGGTCAGCAACGGCCGCAGCGCTGGCAGGGGATCGGCGGCTCGTTCGGGGGCCTGGCGTAGGGCGGAGGCCAGAGCCGCGATGGCGCCGTTGTTGCGGTAGGTGGTGGTGAGCTCCACCACCGCTGCTCCCAACCGCATTCGCAGCTCCGTTCGCGACAGCTCCTCCAACACCGCACCGGTGCCCACCGGTGGCAGCTGCCCCGCATCCCCCACCAGCAAGAGGCGTGCCTGGGCGGGCATCGCCTCCAGCAGGGCGCGCATTAGGGGCAGATCCACCATCGAGAGCTCATCCACCACCAGCAGATCGAGCTCCAGCGGCTGCTTGGCGTTGCGGGCGAAGCGGCCGTTGCCCCGCGCTTCGAGCAGTCGGTGCAGCGTGGAGCAGGGCAGCGGGTGCACGGCAGCAAGCGCTGTGCTGAGGCGCGCCGCCGCTTTGCCCGTGGGGGCTGCCAGTTGCACGCGCAGCTGGGGATTGAGGGCCAGGGCGGCCTGCAGCATCTGGGCCACGGTGGAGGTTTTGCCGGTGCCGGGCCCTCCGAGCAGCAATACCAGCTGGTGTTTCAGGAGTGCTGTCACCGCCGTTTGTTGCTGAGGGTCGAGCCCTGCGGCGGCAGCGCTGGCCGTGGCGGCGGCGATCGCTTGAGGAGTGGGAGCCGGCTTTAGAATGGCCTGGGACCTCTGGATCAGATCCTCCAGGCAGTGGCGCCGCTGCTCGTGCCACCGGCGCCAGCGCAGCCAGCGGCCATCGCGCACGATCACGGCCCACATAGCGGCTCCGGTCTCTACCGGTGA
>JBIIDQ010000199.1:0-4014 GCA_044238295.1 Vulcanococcus sp. | reverse complement strand
AAAACTGGCTGCAGGCACCCATCTTCAAAACGAGCCAGCAGCAGCAGCACCTTCACGGTCTGACTCGGCTCGAGACCATGGGCGAGGCACAAGGTCTCGATGCTGCTTTGAGCCGGAGTCTCCAGAGGTGCGCCCAGGCCACCCGCACAGACACCAGCGGGCAAAGCCACCGGATCGCTTGGCAGGGACACGGCCCGTTCTTGGTTGGCCGCATAGGTGCCATCGGCACTCGCCAGGATTAGGTCTTCTCCGGCATCCGCCGTGACCATGAACTCCTGGCTTGCGGAGCCACCGATGGCGCCGCTGTCGGCTTCCACAGCCACCGCCCGCAGGCCGCAGCGGCTGAAGATCCGCCGATAGGCCTGATCCATGGCGCCGTAGGTCTGCTTCAAGCAGGCCTCATCGGCGTGGAAGGAATAGGCGTCTTTCATGATGAATTCACGCCCGCGCATCAGGCCGAAGCGAGGCCGAATCTCATCACGAAATTTGGTCTGGATTTGGTAGAGATTCACCGGCAGCTGGCGGTAAGAGCGCAGCAGATCGCCAGCCAGCGCGGTGATGACCTCCTCATGCGTGGGGCCGAGTCCAAGCTCCCTGCCCTGACGGTCGTCCAGGTGAAACATGATCCCTTCGCCGGCGGTGTAACCGGCCCAGCGGCCACTGCGCTGCCAAAGCTCAGCGGGCTGAAGCTGAGGGAGGAGGGTTTCCAAGGCCCCTGTGGCGTTGAGCTCCTCGCGCACGATGGCCGAGATCTTCTGAAGCACCCGCCAGAGCAGTGGCAAATAGGCGTAGATGCCGCTGCCGACGCGGCGGATGTAACCAGCCCGCAGCAGCAGTTTGTGGGAGGGAATCTCGGCCTCGGCGGGATCATCCCGCAACGTCACCAGCATGAGGCGGGAGACGCGCATGGGATGCTCAGCGAAAGGGGAGGCCGGAAGCTACCACCAGGCTTCTCCCACAACCGGCTTCCGAAGCGCCACACAGGCCTCGCGAAACCAGAAAGAATTCCAGTTCAGCAGCGAAAAGTCTGCTAACTTCCGGGGCAATTCCAATCAGTCCCAGTTCTGTCTCATGCATGCCCATTCGGTCTCGGCGGCAATGGGCGGCGGGTCGCAGCGGAGCACTTCGATGAATAGCCAGCTCAATAGTGCTGTCGGTGCGCTCATGAACGGCATGGTGGTTGGTGCCGAGGGCGCGGCCAACACCGCAGAAAGCAATGAGAACCTGATCGGGATCGATGAGGTGCAGCGCAGCCTGAATCGCTCCCGGGCTTCGGTGTACCGCTACACCAACACCGATCCCCGCAATCTCAACCCCCCCTTCAACCCCCGCAAACTCAACCCGGAATACCGCAGCGATCAGAAAGAACCGCTGATGTTCCACCCCAATGAGGTGGCGCGCTTTGCCCGGGATGTGCTGCGGATCAAGGAGGTCACCGTCGAGGTCCTCAATTCCCCTTCCACGGCCACGCAGCAGCTACTCGGATCGATCCTCGACGAACTTCGCGCCATCCGCAGTTTGCTGAGCGATGCCGAGGGCCGTCCCACCTCGATCGACAGCCGCCGTGATCACCACGAGCAGGCCAGGCCGGCCGCCTAAACGGCTTTCCCTACTTGCCACAAGGCACGGGAGTGCCATGCTTAAACCCACTCACTTAATGCACTGTTGATTGGGTGAATCGCGCCGCTGCGCTGATCACCACCCTTCAACCACCTACATGGATTCAGAACCTCCTCCTCGACCCACAAGCCATCCCTCGGCGCAACCATCGGCGAGAGGCGATGAGCACTACGGTCCTGGCAGCTTGTTCCACACAGCAGCACCGCTGTTTGGCGTCGTGCTGGCCCTCTGCACCCTCATCGTGCCTTTGGGAAGCGTGATCGGCGATCGGCGTCCGGCCACTTCCAGCCCTTCTCCAGTACCTGCCGATGGATTTGCGCAGTCTGCAGGCCTCGCCGGCGCCAGGGCTGGTGAACCTGTTGGTGGAGATTCCGGCGGGCAGCCGCAATAAATACGAGTTCAATGCCGAGGCCGTGCCGGCGCTACTCGAGCGCTGCATCGCTGCAGCGGAACCAGGCTGACACGAAGCTCGATCCGCAACTAGCTAAGGCGCTGAAGCAGGAAACCCTCAAAACCAAGGGCCTGAAAGACCCGGGCGGGGTCACCAAAGCCCGCAGCATTCACCAAACTTGTGAGGCGGGCCAGGCCAATTGGATGCAGGCCTTCCTGGCTAGAGGCATCGAGACCACTGGCGCGTTGAAAGCCCTGCCAGGCAGCATCTAGTTGACCCTCTAGCGACGGCAGGCTGGTCTGCATGAGATCGACCAGCACCAGTTGAGCGCCGGGCTTGAGGCAGCGGGCCAAGGCCGTCAGGAAGGCGAGTTTGCTGCCGTCATCGGGAAGCGACTGCAGCACGAGCACTGAAAGAGCACCTGCGAAGCGGCCAGCCATCCCAGGGGCATCCACCAGGGCTTCAACCGTCGACTGCTGCCACTGAATCGAGCTCTGCGCACCGAGACGCCGGCGGGCCTCCTGCAACATCTCCGCACTCGGATCCAGGGCGGTGAGGCACCAATCAGGGCGTTGCGCCGTGGCCTCCAAAAGCTCAGCACCGGTTCCGCAACCAGCAACGAGCACCTCTGCAGACTCGGCAGACGCCGCTGATGAGGCCGCCAGCAGGGCGACTGACAGGCGAGCCAGGCTGCCGTATCCCGGAATCACTTGGCTCTGGAGCCGTTCGTAGCCTGCTGATTGCACCGAGTTGAAGCCTCTCAACCGATGGTAGGGAGCTGCAGTGGCAGCGGATTCGAACCTGGACGGCAGGCGGATTTGGTGTCAGCCCTCAACATCACCATCAGGAATCGACTCCGGCCAGGTAAGTTTGTCGGCGCCGAAGATCCCCGTCCGACCGTGCCCACCATCCGTTTTGAACAGGAAGGCCAGCAGGTCGGTTGCATCGAGGGGGCCAACCTGCGCAAGGCTGCCATCGATGCCGGCATCAATCCCTACAAGGGTCTGAACAATCTCAACAACTGTGGTGGTGTGGGTCAGTGCGGCACCTGCGTTGTTGAAGTGGTGGAAGGCATGCAGAACCTTTCCCCCCGCAGCGATGTGGAGCAGGTGTATCTGGCAGACCGTCCTGCTAACTACCGCCTGAGCTGCCGCACCAGCGTGAACGGCGACGTCACTGTGCGCACTCGTCCGCAGGGTGGGGTCGGCAAGGGTTCCAACAGCCTCGTCGGCGCCCTGAAGAGCCTGATCGGCAAGTGAGCCAAGCGCTCCGGATCTACAGCTACCCCCAATGCGGCACCTGCCGCAAAGCCCTGCAATGGTTAGCCCAGCAGGGCTTTTCTGTTGGCGAGGGCACGCTGGAGCTGGTGAACATCACCGAACAACCACCCACTCCGGCGGAGCTGAACCAGGCCTTCACGGCCCTCGGGCGCAAGCGGCTGTTCAACACCAGCGGCCAGAGCTATCGGGCCCTTGGCAGCGCCGCTGTTGCGGCGATGAGTGATCAGGAAGCGCTTACAGCTCTGGCCTCCGACGGCAAGCTGATCAAACGGCCCTTTGCGATCACCGCTTCCGGAACTCCCCTGGTGGGCTTCAAACCGGAGGAGTGGCAGGCGGCATTGTTGGATTGATCGGCACGGTGAGCTCATCGAGCTCATCCATCAGCGCATCAATACCGGCCCGGTTCATTTGGGCCAGATAGTTGAGCTTGAGCTGCTGAAGCAGGGCACAAAGCAAGTCTTGGCTGCGCTCCAAAGTGCCGGGCTGCTCCAGCGCTGCAGCCAGCTCCTCCCAGAAGCGATCGATCGCCTTCTGAACGAGCTCGCTCTGGCGATCATCATTGCGAGCCAACCGCTGCGCGGTGCCGCGTGAGAGATCCAACAGGCTCTCCACAACACCACCCGCCAACTGACGGCTGACACCCAGCGGAACAATCGCTCCTCCGGGGACCTCCCGGAGCTGCTGCTGCAGGGCATGGCCCAGCAACGACTGCAACTCAGGTCC
>JBIIDQ010000197.1:0-4020 GCA_044238295.1 Vulcanococcus sp. | reverse complement strand
TTGAGCGCAGTGCTCACGGTTGCGGTGCTGGGTCCAGGTACTGACAGGGTCACGTGCGGCGGCTCTAGGCGTGCCGGAACCATAACGCCACTGGTGGGGTGTGCAAGCAGCCGTTGCCACCATTGGCGGGGGCGGTGCTGGCGCATCACACTTCTTGCTGAAACTCCAGACTGTCGATGCTGCGCACCCCTGAGCCCGAGCTGATGGAGGGTGAGCAGCAGGCCTTGGCCTATGCCTCGGCCGATTTCAGCGCGGGTGATCAGGCTCTGATCGACAGGCTTGCTCAGATCTTCCCCAGTGGCCTCGGGCCGCGTGTGCTCGATTTGGGCTGTGGGCCCGGAAATATCAGCTTTCGCTTGGCTGAGCGTTTCCCGAACGCTGAGGTGTTGGGGATCGATGGGGCGGCGGCGATGTTGGATCTCGCCGCACAGGCCTTGCAGGCGCGTCCGGCCTTGCAGCCGCGGTTGAGCTTCGAGCTCCGCTGTTTGCCTGATCCCAGCTTGAGCGGTGGTTTCACCGCCCTTGTAAGCAATAGCCTCCTGCACCATTTGCATCAACCCGAAGTGCTCTGGCAAGCGCTGCTGCAGTGCGGTGCCGCGGGTGCCCGCATCTACATCAAAGATCTGCGGCGTCCGCCCACGGCCGAGGCGGTTGCAGCCTTGCAACAGCGCTATCTGGCAGACGCCCCGGCGGTGCTGCAGCGCGACTACGCCGCGTCGTTGCATGCCGCCTTCACCCCCGAGGAGGTGGCTCAGCAACTTCAGGAGGCTGGCCTGGCGGATCAGTTGCAGGTGGCGGCGCTGGAAGACCGCTACCTCGAGGTGTGGGGACAGCTCTTCTGAGAGGCTGGCCCCATGACCAGCTCCTCTGCTCCCGCTGCCACTCCCGAGCTTCAGGCCCTGGCCGAGGCGGTGGCGCGCCGCCGCAACTTCGCAATCATTTCCCACCCCGATGCGGGTAAAACCACCCTCACCGAGAAGCTGCTGCTCTACGGGGGTGCGATTCAGCAGGCCGGTGCTGTGAAGGCCAAGGGCGAGCAGCGCAAGGTGACCTCCGACTGGATGGAGATCGAGAAGCAGCGGGGCATCTCGATCACCTCAACGGTGCTGCAGTTCGACTACAGCGGCAGCACGATCAACCTGCTGGATACCCCCGGCCACCAAGATTTCTCAGAAGACACCTACCGCACCCTCGCCGCCGCCGATAACGCGGTGATGCTTGAAGACGCGGCCAAGGGCCTCGAGCCCCAGACCCGCAAGTTGTTTGAGGTGTGCCGCATGCGGCGCATCCCCATCTTCACCTTCATCAACAAGATGGACCGGCCCGGGCGTGAGCCGCTGGAGCTGCTCGATGAGATCGAGCAGGAGCTGGGCCTGGCCTGCTGGCCGGTGAACTGGCCGATCGGCAGCGGCGATCGTTTCCGCGGCGTGATCGATCGCCGCACTCAGCAGGTGATCCTGTTCTTGCGGGCCGAGCGCGGCCGCACCTCAGAAGAAAAGGTGCTGAGCGTGGACGAAGCGCGCAGCAGTGGCGCCGTGGAAGCCGAGCTGCTGGATGCGGCCCTCGAAGAGCTCGAGCTGCTGGAGGCCGCGGGCAATGAGCTCGATCTCGAGCTGGTGCACGCCGGTGAGCTGAGTCCGGTGTTTTTCGGCTCGGCGATGACCAACTTCGGCGTGCGGCCGTTCCTGGATGCCTTCCTCGAGCTGGCGCAGAAGCCGATCCCCCGCAGCAGCAGCGCCGGTGAGATCGAGCCGGTGCGGCCCGGTTTCAGCGGCTTTGTGTTCAAGCTCCAGGCCAACATGGACCCCCGCCACCGCGACCGCGTGGCGTTTGTGCGGGTGTGCAGCGGCAAGTTTGAAAAGGACATGACGGTGCAGCACGCCCGCACTGGCAAGGCCATCCGCCTCTCACGCCCGCAGAAGCTGTTCGGCCAGGACCGCGAGGTGGTGGAAGACGCCTACCCCGGTGATGTGATCGGCCTCAACAACCCCGGCATGTTCGCCATCGGCGACACCCTCTATTTGGGGCCGAAGGTGGAATACGAGGGCATCCCCTGCTTCAGCCCGGAGATCTTTGCCTGGCTGCGCAACCCCAACCCCTCGGCCTTCAAGAGCTTTCGCAAGGGGGTGAATGAGCTGCGCGAAGAGGGGGCGGTGCAAATCCTCTACGACACCGACCAGAGCAAGCGCGATCCGATCCTGGCGGCGGTGGGTCAGCTGCAGCTTGAGGTGGTGCAGTACCGCCTCGAGAACGAATACGGCGTGCAGACCCGCTTGGAGCCGCTGGGTTTTTCGGTGGCGCGCTGGGTGGTGGGCGGCTGGCCGGCCCTGGAGAAGGTGGGCCGCATCTTCAACTGCAAAACCGTGCGCGATGCCTGGGACCGGCCGGTGCTGCTCTTCAAGAACGAATGGAACCTCAACCAGCTCGGTGAGGACCATCCCGATCTCGCGCTGAGTGCTGTGGCACCGGTGGTGAGTGGCGTTGAGCCGATTGCGCTCTGATCGCGCGCACAAGCCACGGCGGGCCCTCAGGCTCGCCAGAATCTTTACGAAGAAAGGTCACAACGGCGGTTCTGGCGATGGCGAGGCCCCTCTGGCTTGTAAGACCCCGCAACGATGGCGGGTGCGACTACGTGAACTTTGTTCCTGGCTCCACGCCAGGTTCTGCCTCGGTGGAAATGCGTGAGGGCAGTCATCTCCCTCCGCAGATGCCGCTGCTCAAGCGCCGCTGCTGGTTGCAACTCGATGAGGCCGAGCAACAGCGCCGGCGCTTGCAGCTCGAGGGCGGCTTTCGCCATAGCGATCCCCTTTTCTGAACAGGGATCTTTCCTGGCTTCGGCTCTCTAGGCTTAGCCCATCGCACTGAAGCTTCCAGCCGCGGCATGACCCAGGGAACTGATCCAACCGGAGGCCCTGCCCAGCCCGGCTCGTTGAACCCCTACGAGCGGCTCGGTATCACTCCCGATGCCAGCTTTGATGACGTGCAGGCTGCCAAGCAGGCCCGCTTTGCCGAAGTGGGCGATGACCCCCAGGCCCAGGCCCGCATCGAAGCGGCCTACGACGCCGTGCTGATGGATCGGCTCAAGGAACGCCAGCAGGGCAAGGTGAGCTCCGCCGCGCTGACTGCGTCCCAACGGGAGGCGGCTCGGCCCGCCGGCAACGCGTCGCTTCCTAAGCCCTCATTGCCTTCATTGCCCAGCCTGCCGGCTCTGCCAAAACCAGCCCTGAAGTTCAGCGCCCCTGCCCTTCCCCGTCTGGCCCTGGCCGAAGGCCGCGAGCGTTGGTTCCCCGTTGTGGGGGGTGGGCTGTTACTGGCCATCCTCTTGTTCACACCTGCGGCGAGTGCCGAGCTCGTGTTGGCCTTTGCCACCGTGCTCACGGTTGTGAACCTGCAGCGACGCCTGGGGCGTTTGCTGCCATCGGTGGGGTGGAGCGTGCTCTTGCTCAGCCTTGGCTTACTCGTGGGTGGTCTACTTGTTCAGGCGATTGACCCCTCTCTACCCCTGGGTTTGCCCTTGTCTCCCCAGCAAGTGCAGAGCCTGCCGCCTTTGGTGCTACTTGTGCTTGGTGCGCTTCTGATCGCCTGACAGCGGTAGGCGGCGCTGATCAACCTTCCACCTTCTCCGAACAGAAGGCTTCTTCCTGTTCCGCAGGATGAGGGAGGCCAACACTTCGCTATTGTCTTCCCCTTCGGTGGCAGCTCCACCTGCTCAGGTCATCGCCCGCGCTTACGCCCGTACGGATGAGCTCGGTGGCATCCAGCCCAGAACTCTTGCTGCCTGTCGGATGTCGGCACTCTCGCTGCAACGGCGCGCTGTTCAGGTTATTAAGCTTCCAGAGATACAGATCAAAGGGTTGACAACTGCTCTCAAAGAGTGGGTCATGCAGTCCCTTGTTGCCGACACTCCCTAGCAACAATACTACCCATCCGTCTCAAGATGACTCCCAAGTCGTTCACGATCAGACCATCAGCGCTGCTGCATCCAGATGTCAAATCTTGCACCTTGATCAAGGTCATTCC
>JBIIDQ010000011.1:0-14062 GCA_044238295.1 Vulcanococcus sp. | reverse complement strand
AAAGGGAAGTGAAATCGGCGTGCTCTGCACACCGCTCAATTCGATCTTGGCCTTCTCGGCAGCCTCGGTGAGCCGCTGCAGAGCCTGGCGATCACGGCGCAGATCGATGCCGTGATCACTCTGGAAACGATCCGCCAACCAATCGACGATCCGCCGATCCCAATCATTACCGCCCAGCTGGGTGTCACCGCTGGTGGCTTTCACATCGAACACACCCTGGGCGATGCGCAGGATTGACACGTCAAAGGTGCCGCCGCCGAGGTCAAACACCAAGACCCGCTTCACTGTGCTGCGATCAAAGCCGTAGGCCAGAGCCGCGGCAGTGGGCTCGTTGAGGATCCGCTCGACGCTGATGCCGGCCAGCCGTCCGGCATCGCGGGTGGCCTGCCGCTGCGCATCGTTGAAATAGGCAGGAACAGTGATCACCGCCGCTTCAACGGGCTCACCTAAGTAGGTGCTGGCGTCATCCACCAGTTTGCGCAGGATGCTCGCCACCAGCTCCTCAGGCGCGTACTCACGCTCAGTGGCCGGACAGACAACTCGCACATTGCCCTGGTCGTTGGCGCGCACGGTGTACGGCACCGAGAGACTGTCGTCCTCAAGCTCGTCCCATTGCCGCCCCACGAAGCGCTTGAGGTTGGCGAAGGTGTTGCGGGGATTCAGAACGAGCTGACGCCGTGCCAGCTGACCCACCAGTAGCTCTGAGTCTTTGCTGAAACCAACCACCGACGGGGTCGTGCGCCCACCCTCGGCACTGGCAATTACCTGCGGGCGACCACCCTCCAGCACCGCCACCACCGAGTTGGTGGTGCCCAGGTCGATGCCAACGATCCGTGCCAACTGACTGAGAGCGCCCCAGGGATTGTTACCTAAGACTCCAACGCTAACGGCCCTGTGTCAGCCCTTTAGATTTGGGGCAGGTAATGATCCCCATGGCTGCGGGTGCGCGCCCCGAACTCTTCACGCAACGGCGGCGTCCCTTCTGGGAACTGCTGATCGATCGGGGCTTTCAGAAACTGGTCGTGGTGCTCGCCTCGGTGGTGGGCCTTGTGCTGATCGGCATTCTTTTCACGGTGCTGGGCGGATCCACCGAAGCGATTGGACGCTTCGGCCTCGGTTTTCTCACCACCTCCAACTGGGATCCCATCGGTGAGCAGTACGGGGCCTTCACCGCCATCTACGGCACGGTGGTCAGCTCACTTCTTGCCCTGCTGATCGCGGTTCCACTCGGCGTGGGTACGGCGATTTTTCTCACCGAGAACATCATTCCGCTGCCGGTGCGCCAGGTCCTGGGGGTGATGGTGGAGCTACTGGCAGCGATTCCTTCTGTGGTGCTGGGCCTTTGGGGCATCTTCGTGATGGAGCCATTCCTGCGACCTGGCCTCACGGGCCTGCATCAGCTGCTGGGGTGGCTGCCCTTCTTTTCCACAACGCCCCAGGGTCCGGGCATGGCCCCGGCGGTGTTGATCCTTGTGGTGATGATCCTGCCGATCATCACGGCCATCTCCAGAGATTCCTTGCTGCAGGTGCCCATCGCCCTTCGGCAGGCCGCCTATGGAGTGGGAACGACCCGCTGGGGAGCGATTGCTCACGTGATCCTGCCAGCGGCCATTTCGGGAATCACCGGGGGGGTGATGCTGGCGTTGGGGCGGGCCATGGGCGAAACCATGGCCGTCACAATGTTGATCGGCAATTCCAACAACTTCAGCCTCAGCCTCCTGGCTCCGGCCAACACCATTTCTTCGATGCTGGCCAACCAGTTTGGTGAAGCCGATGGGCTTCAGGTATCGGCCCTGATGTACGCCGCCCTGGTCCTGATGCTGCTCACGCTTCTGGTGAATCTGCTTGCCCAGAAGATCGTGCGCCGCCTGAGCCTCAAGTACTGAGCGTGATGACCTCTTATCGCCGCGGCTCCCTCACCCTCCAGCCCTCGCTGGCGCGCAATCGCTGGAATCAACTGCTCACAGTGATCGCTGGGCTGTTCACGGCACTCGCCGTACTGCCCTTGATCGTGGTGATCGCCTATGTACTAATCAAAGGAGGCTCGCTGCTCAATCTGCAACTGCTCTCCTCGTTACCACCACCGCCCGGCCTGGATGGTGGAGGCATCGGTAACGCCATTGTGGGCACGCTGATCGTGACCCTGATTGCCGCCTTGATTGCCGTGCCGGTGGGCGTGGGAGCAGGGGTCTACCTGGCGGAATTCGCATCCGCAGGTTGGTTTGCGCGCTTTGTGCGGTTTGGCACCAACGTGCTGGCTGGTGTGCCCTCGATTATTTGCGGTGTGTTTGTGTACGGCCTGATCGTGAGCACCCGGGTGTTTTTCGGGCAGAGCTACAGCGCAATGGCTGGAGGCATCGCCCTGGCGGTGCTGATGCTGCCCACGGTGATCAAAACCACTGATGAAGCTCTGAAGCTGGTGCCACAGGAACTGCGCTGGGGTGCGATGGGGATCGGTGCATCCCGGTTCACCACCATCAGTCGAGTCACCCTTCCCGCAGCCTTTTCTTCGATCGCCACCGGCGTGGTGCTCGCCATCGCCAGGGCTGCTGGAGAAACAGCCCCGTTGATTTTCACGGCCTTGTTCTCACCCTTCTGGCCAGAGGGTTTGTTCAATCCGATCGCCTCAATGTCGGTGTTGATCTATAACTTCGCGATCATGCCCTACGAAGCCCAGATTGCACTGGCTTGGGCGTCCTCCTTTGTGTTGGTGGTGATGATCCTGCTGGCCAACCTGCTCGCCCGTTGGCTTGGGCGATTGAGCAGCAGCTGAACGCACCGGTCTGTCTTGTTCCAGAACTGATCACCATGTCGCCCGCCTCCCCCAGCTCCTGCTTCAGCCTCGAGAACGTCAGCATCAGCTACGGCACCAACCTGGCTGTGCGGGGTGTCTACATGGAGATCCCCCGTGGCAAGGTCACGGCCTTCATCGGACCATCCGGCTGTGGCAAGAGCACGGTGCTGCGCTCCCTCAATCGAATGAACGATCTGATTGAGGGATGCACCCTGAAGGGAAGCGTGAAGTTTGAGAACCAGGATCTCTACACCCGCGACGTTGATGCTGTGGAGGTAAGACGACGCATTGGGATGGTGTTTCAGAAGCCCAACCCATTTCCCAAGAGCATCTACGAAAACATCGCTTTTGGTGCGCGGATCAATGGATTCCGCGGCGATATGGATGAATTGGTTGAACGCTCGCTGCGCAAAGCTGCTCTTTGGGATGAAACCAAAGACAAGCTCAAGGTGAGTGGCTATTCCCTCTCCGGTGGTCAGCAGCAGCGCCTCTGCATCGCCAGAGCGATTGCGATTGAGCCGGAGGTGATCCTGATGGATGAACCCTGCTCAGCTCTCGATCCGATCTCCACACTCAAGATCGAGGAAATGATGCATGAGCTCAAGAAGAGTTTCACCATCGTGATCGTGACTCACAACATGCAGCAAGCAGTGCGCGTGAGTGACATGACTGGCTTCTTCAACGTCACCGCGAATAGCGATATCGACGGCAAGGTGGGCATCCTGGAAGAGTTTGCAGAAACCGAGAAGATCTTTAACTCTCCAAATCAGAAAGCCACGCAGGACTACGTCACGGGCCGCTTCGGCTAATTCGCTCTGGATGCCTCCCTAATTGCTGAAATATCGCGCAGGTGCGCTCAGGGCTAGCGCGCAGCTAGCGATTTCACTCAAAAAAAAACCGCCCAGAGGGCGGATGGTCGTTAGACCTGAAGAACGGAGAGGGAGGGATTCGAACCCTCGATAGAGTTGCCCCTATACAGCATTTCCAGTGCTGCGCCTTCGACCACTCGGCCACCTCTCCGCAGGAGGGGGGCTTTTTGCAGCGTTTGCTTGTAACTCTGAGCGAGCTACAGACTCAAACGCGGCTGCGCGGGGCAACGGTGAGAATGTAGCAGTCACCACGCCCTTCGCTGGTTGCGGCCATGCGCACCTTTCCGATCACGGTCCACTGGCGACAGGAGAACCGCACGATCCAGCTGGATGTACCGGAGGGTGAGTACATCCTGCGCAGTTTTGAGCAGCAGGGAGAACCGTTGCCCTTCAGCTGCCGCAACGGCTGCTGCACGGCCTGTGCGGTGCGGGTGCTCGACGGTGCGATCGACCAGCGCGAGGCACTGGGCCTGTCCCGGGAGGTGCGGAGCCAGGGCTACGGCTTGCTCTGCGTGGCCCGGGCCACCGGCCCGCTGGAGGTGGAGACACAAGAGGAAGATGAGGTGTATGACCTGCAGTTCGGTCGCTTTTTCGGCCGCGGCACGGTGCGGGCCGGTCTCCCCCTCGACGACGAGTGAGCAGCGTGAGCTCCGGCTGCCTGTCCGATCAAAGCTTGAAACAGTCGGGTCTCCAGGCTGCAGAGGTTGACCGGTTAGCCGAGGTGGCCAGACGGGCCGCTCAAGCCGGCGCTGCTCAGCTGCTGAAGCACTTTGGCCAACTGGAACGGATCCGCGAAAAGGGCCGCGCCGGTGACCTGGTGACTGAAGCCGATCTGGCGGCAGAACAGGCCGTGCTCGCTGTGCTCGAGGAGGACACGCCGGAGCTCGGCGTGCTGGCGGAAGAGAGCGGTCGCCGAGCCGGCCGCGGATCGGAGCTCGAATGGTGCGTGGATCCCCTTGATGGCACCACCAACTACGCCCATCGCTATCCGTTCTTTGGCACATCGATCGGGCTCACCTGGCGGGGCCAACCGCTGCTCGGAGCGCTGGCAGTGCCCGCCCTGGAACAGCTCTACTGGGCGGCACCTGGCCTTGGAGCCTGGTGCAACGACACACCCATTCGCGTGAGCAGCTGTGACGTCCTCGCCAGCTCCTTGCTCGTCACCGGGTTCGCCTACGACCGTCACGACCGGCTTGATAACAACTACGCCGAATTCGCCTGGTTCACCCATCGCACGCGGGGTGTGAGGCGCGGCGGTGCAGCAGCCGTGGACCTGGCCTTCGTGGCCGATGGGCGCCTCGATGGCTACTGGGAACGGGGGCTCTCACCCTGGGATCTAGCGGCCGGTGTGGTGTTGGTGGAACAGGCCGGCGGGGTGGTGTGTGCCTACGACGGTGGTCCAGCCCGCCTGGAGGATGGTCGCCTGATTGCCTGCACTCCGGGCATCCGCCAGGCCCTGATTGACGGATTAGCCGCTTGCCGGCCATTGAGCGGCGCCAGCTTCGGCGCACCCGAGTTGGACAAGGCCGCTCCATAGGATCAGGCCCAACTTCGCGTCTCCCACCTCGATGGCCCTGCAACCTGCTGCTGGCGCCAGGGACCTCAACCCAAGGGAGGTGGATGGAAACCGCTGGCTCTGTGATCAGCTGGCCGAGGTGTACCGGCGCTGGGGCTATGCCGAAGTCGCTCCCCCGCTGGTAGAGCGCCTGGAAACCCTTGAAGCCGGTGGGGGCATCAACGACCAGGAGCTGGTGCGGCTCGCATCCGATGAGCCCCTCGGCCTCCGGCCGGAGATGACCGCGTCGATCGCCCGGGCGGCCTGCACCCGTCTGGCCGGCCGGCCACGCCCCCTACGTCTGTGGAGCAGCGGCGCCGTGTTTCGTAGTGGCGTGAGTGACGTTGGCCAGCACCGTCTTGAGGAGAGCCTGCAAAGCGGTGTGGAACTGCTTGGTGCCGATTGCAGCCAGGCCCTGGTGGCCGATGCGGAATTGCTGCGGCTCTTGCTGGCCTGCCTACGCCAACTTCAGGTGGGTGCTGAGCACAAGCCCACGCTGCTGTTAGGGCACCACGGGCTGCTCACGGCTCTGCTCGATCAAGTGCCCGCTGATCAGCGCCTGGCCACACGCCAGGCGCTGATCAACTTCGATCCCCTCGCTTTGGCAACGTTGGCGCTTCCGGCCCATCAGCGGCAGGGCTTGCAGCAGCTCATGCGCTTACGGGGCGACTCCAAAGCAGTGCTCTACCAACTGGAGCAGCTGCTAGGCCCTTCGCCGCTGCTTGATCAACTGGCAGGAACCCTGAACAGCGTTGCGGCCGTGGCGGCCGAGCAGGCGGTGAGGCTGCAGCTCGATCCGAGCTTCCAGCCTCACTTCGATCTGTACGACGGGTTGGTGCTGAAGCTGGTGTGCCAAGGACCCGTAGCGCCGGTGGCGATCGCTAGCGGGGGCCGCTACGACGCGCTCGTGGCCCGCTTTGGGGGGGCGGCCGGCGGGATGGGCTTCAGCTTCGACATTGAAGCGATTCGCGATCTGTTGGGCACAGACAGCACAGCCCCGCAACGACCAGAGATCACCCTTGTCGCCTACAGCGATACGGCGCACGTGACAGCTGCCCTGGATCAGTTGGAACACCTGCATCGCTCCGGTGCGCGGGCCGAGCTGCTGCAAACCGCCTGTCCCAGCCAAGCCGAGGCCGATGCCATCGCCAGCGAACGAGGCTGCGCTGCCTGTCACTGGATCGGTTCTTAGGATCGCGCCATCCGCGCACCGTTTCGATGGCCCACACGATCGTCACCGACATCTGCGAAGGGGTGGCCGATTGCGTGGATGCGTGCCCGGTGGCCTGCATCAACACCGGCCGTGGCGCCAACGCCAAGGGCACGGCCTTTTACTGGATCGATTTCGACACCTGCATCGACTGCGGCATCTGCCTGCAGGTGTGTCCGGTGGCCGGCGCGATCGTGCCGGAGGAGAAGCCCGACCTACAGCGGGCCAGCTGATGGCGAGTCAGTGGGACAACTTTCTGCGCAACCTCGGCGAGTGGCGCGGCAGCTTCTCCAACCTTGATGCCACCGGTGCGGTGGTTGAATCGACCCCGTCCATCCTCACGTTGGAGCGCGGCGAGGAGGAGCGCCTGGTTCACTTCCGGTTGCGCCGCTTCGCCAATGGCGACCTCAACGGCGAACCCAGCCGCGACATGACGGAGGCCTACCGCAACTTGGGGCGCCAGGTGGTGTTCTTCGACAGCGGCACCTTCTGCAAAGGGCGCCTGCAGGTGGCACCGGGCACTCCCTTCGGGGGGGAATTTGGGTTCATCCAGGGCGACCGTCGCCACCGCTTGGTGCAGCTGCACAACGACAACGGCGACTTCACCAACCTGGTGTTGATCCGCGAATTCCGCGCAGGCAGCGATGCCCAGGAATACCCAGCGCTGAGCCTGGATCAACTGCGGGGCCGTTGGAGCGGCACGGCCGCCACCATCAGTGCCGATTGGCCCGAACCCGAGCGTGCGGATTGCCACTTTGAGGTGAGTGGCGATGGCGAGCACTCCCTGCACATCGACACCCAAACGGGCGCGACCAGTGAGTGTGTTGAAGCGGGACGCAGTGATCCCTCACGACAACTCACCTGGATGGCCGATGGCGGCTACCACCTCACACCGCGCCATGTGGATCACCGCAGTGCCTTTGCGGTGGAGGCTGGCTGGCTCACCGCAGCGGATCGACTGGAACGCCTGATCCGCCACTATGACTCCACAGGGGCGTGGACCTCTGCCACCCAGATCGTGGCCAGCCGTGTCTGAACCCACCGGCCAGGAACGACTACAGCAGCTGGCGCGTTTTGGGCTCCGTGCCCTACGCATTGCCGCCAGCACCACGTCGTTGATTGAGCTGTTGCGCTCGGATTGGGTTGGCGGCATCGCCGCAGGCGTGGCCTGGCTCGTGTTCGTGCAGGTGGAACGACGGGTGCTGCCCGTTCAAGAGGAAGCGCCACCGCCCTAATTGATCCCAAATGGGAGCTTGTGGCATGGGTGTGGGTGGCAGGAGGTTGGCATCGTCTGGAGCGAGGTCCATGTCAGCCCCCACCTTCACGGCTTCTCTCACCGTTGGTGAATTGGAGGCGAGCTACCCCCTGTATTGCAAAGCGCTGCGGATCTTGATCCGTGATGGCGTCACCCGTAGCAAGGCCAGCCGCACGGTGTGCTGGAGCCGCCTGGAAACACTGCACCATTCCCTGCCTCGCCAATACCGGCATCCCGAGCAGTTGTTTTTCCTGCTCAGCCGTGAACTGAACCCCGGCAGCTGACGACCCCCAGCTAGGGGGTCGGTTTCCTGCCCATGGCGGCCCCTTGGCGGGCTGGCCTGCCCCGGGTGAGTCTGGAGCCACGTTTCTTTTTCACGCTGTGGTGCTGCAGGCGGAACAGGGCCAGATCCAAATCCACACCGAGAACATCTTCCCGATCATTAAAAAGGCCGTGTATAGCGGCCATGAGGTGTTCCTGCGGGAGCTAGTGAGCAATGGGGTAGATGCCATCAGCAAGCGCCGCATGGCAGCCATGGCTGGCGATTGCAGCGAAGGGAGAGAAGGCAAGATCTCCATCCGCATCGATCGCGAAGCCAAGACCCTCACCATTTCCGACAACGGCATCGGCATGACCGCCGATGAAGTGAAGCGCTACATCAACCAGGTGGCCTTCTCTAGCGCCGAAGACTTCCTGGAAAAGTACAAACAGGAGAACGACGCAATCATTGGCCACTTCGGCCTGGGGTTCTACTCGAGCTTCATGGTGGCCAAGCAGGTGGAGCTGGTGACCCTCTCCGCCCGTGACGGCAGTGAGGCGGTCCGCTGGAGCTGCGATGGCTCCCCCAACTTCAGCCTCGAGGCCGCTGAGCGATCAGAACCTGGCACCGATGTGATCCTCCACCTGATGGAGGAAGAAGAGGAATACATCGAGCCGGCGCGCCTCCGCACGCTGATCACCACCTACTGCGACTTCATGCCGGTGGAGGTGGAACTCGAGGGTGAAACCGTGAACAAGCGGGAAGCACCCTGGCGCAAGAACCCCCGCGATCTCACCGACAACGACTACATCGAGCTCTACCGCTACCTCTATCCCTTCCAGGGTGATCCGCTGCTGTGGGTGCACCTCAACACCGACTACCCCTACAACCTGCAGGGCATCCTCTATTTCCCCAAATCCACCGGCCGCGCCGATTGGGAGAAGGGCGAGATCAAGCTCTACTGCAACCAGGTGTTCGTGAGTGATTCGATCAAGGAGGTGGTGCCCCGCTACCTGCTGCCCCTGCGCGGCGTGATCGATTCACCGGACATCCCCCTGAACGTGAGCCGTTCAGCTCTGCAGACCGACCGGCGCGTGCGCTCGATCGGAGGCTTTGTGGCCAAGAAGGTGGCCGATCGGCTCAAGGAGCTGCATCGCGATGAACCGAAGCGTTACGCCGAGATCTGGGAATCGCTGGCGCCGTTCATCAAGATCGGGGCGATGGAGGATGAGAAGTTCGCCGATCAGGTGGCCGAGCTGGTGCTGTTCGGCACCACCGCTGCAGCCGCTGAGGATGACAACGCCGATCCCATCCCCGGCGACAACGGCAAAGCCTTCACCACGCTCACGGGCTATCGCTCCCGCTTGAGCGCAGACAACGACGAGCGCATCCTCTACTGCACCGATGAAGCCGGCCAGGCCGGTGCCCTCTCCCTTTGGAAGAGCCAGGGCGCTGAGGTGCTGCTTGCCGACACCTTCATCGATACCCAGTTCATCCCCTGGCTGGAATACCGCCACGACGAGCTGAAGTTCCAGCGCGTCGATAGCGAACTCGACGACTCCCTGCAGGAGAAGGAGAGCGAACTGAGCGATGCCGACGGCAAAGACAGCTCCGAAAAGGTGCGCGATCTATTCAAGAACGCGCTCAACAACGACAAAGTGACCATCCAGGTGCAGGCGCTCAAGGGCGAGAACACTCCGGCCGCCCTGATCCTGTTGCCCGAGCAGATGCGCCGGATCAACGACATGGGTGCCCTGATGGAGCAGCGCCTACCCGGCCTGCCGGATCATCACGTGCTGCTGGTGAACCGCAAACACCGCCTGGTGGAGGGTCTGCTCAAGCTCTCGTCCGGCTCCGTGATCACCAGCGGCAGCGGCAGCTCCCCCAGCCAGCAGCTGGCTGACGATCTCAGCCGCCACGTGTATGAGATGGCCCGCCTGGCGGTCGGTGGGCTCGAGCCGAATCAACTGGCCGGTTTCCAGCAGCGCAGCTGCGATTTGATGGGCAAGCTGATGGAGCGCGGCCTCTAAGTCAGTTCGTCCTCCGTTCACCCCAACACAGCGGTTGAAACGCTGGGCCTTGCTGTTGGTTGCCCTGGTGGGCAGCCTCAGCCTGGGCCTCTGGGGTCTGGCGGCTGCACGGATTGAGCCAGTGACGGTCCTCATGCCGGCACCATTCGCCGTAGCGACCAGGGATCTGGTTTCGGCCTTCAACCGCAGCCATCCACACATTGCCCTGAGTGTCACAAGGGGGCCCATGGAGACGGAGGCCGTCTCGGATCTGGCCATCAGCAGCCTGTTGCTGGGGAACAGTCCCTACGACCTCTTGCTGATGGACGTGTCGTGGACACCGAAATACGCAGCGGCCGGTTGGCTTGAGCCTCTGGATCCATGGCTTGGCCCCAACGCTCTGGCTGACCTGGCCCCAGGCGCGGAGCTGGGTAATGCTTTCGATGGCCAGTTATGGCGCTTCCCGCTACTGGCGGATGTGGGTCTTCTCTACTGGCGCACGGATCTCATGGAGGCGCCACCGCGCACACCTGCGGAGTTGATTGCCATCAGCCACAGCTTGCAACGCGACGGTCGGGTGGCCTGGGGATATGTGTGGCAGGGCCGGCAATACGAAGGGCTGAGCTGTGTGTTTCTGGAGTTGCTGCACGGCTTCGGGGGCGAGTGGCTGCAAGACAAGGAGCCGCAGCTCGATTCCCCAGCTGCCCTGGCTGCCGCCCGCTGGATGGACGATCTCGTTCGCACGGGGATCACTCCCGCCGCGGTTGCCAACATGGGCGAACCCGAGACCCTTCGGGTGTTTGAGGCTGGTGACGCTGCCTTCATGCGCAACTGGCCCTATGCGTGGGCCGAGCTGAACAAGCCCGACTCCCCCCTGCGCGGCAAGGTGGCCTTCACCACGATGGTGAGTGAAGCGGGGCATCCCCACGCCGCAACGCAGGGCAGCTGGGGGTTCTCGCTGCTGGCAGGTTCAAAGCACAAGGCAGCGGCTATGGAGGTGCTGCGCTTTCTCACCAGTGCGGATGCCCAAAAACAACTCAACCTTCGCTGGGGCTACACACCCACGCGGCTGAGTGTGTTCGAGGATCCGGAACTGCTGGCCGCCAACCCTGCCCTCGAGGATCTGCAGGAGGCCCTTGCGGCTGCAGTGCTTCGCCCGCTGAGCCCGGTGTACGCCCAGCTCAGTGATCTGCTGTACCGCGAACTCAACACCGTGATCACAGGTGATCGGCCAGCCCCAACGGCGATGCGGCAGTTGCAGTCGAACAGCGAACGGCTGCTACGCAGCAGCGGAGGGCCACGCTGATGCGCTGGCGCCTTTGGCTCCTCATGGCACCGGCCTTGGCGCTGTTGCTCGCAACGTTTGCGGCCCCCTTAGGTCACTACCTCTGGCTCAGCACCCAAGCCCAGAGCGTGCTCACCGCTCTGAAGCCGCAACCGATCGGTGTCGAACAGTGGTTGCGGCTGTTCAACGACGGCCGCTTCTGGCAAGACACGTGGCAGACCCTGCGCTTTAGCGCTGCCTCGGTGAGCGTTGAAATGCTGTTGGGCCTGGCGGTGGCCTTGTTGCTCGATCAACCCCTGCGGGGTCGGGCTCTGTTGCGCACCATCAGTCTCTTGCCCTGGGCGCTACCCACCACCGTGATGGCCCTCGGCTGGCGTTGGATCTTCAACGACCCCTACGGACCGATCAACCGTTTGCTGTCAGGGCTGGGGCTGGCTGCGATCCCGTTTCTCTCGGCCCCTTCGATCACCTGGATCGCGGCAGTGGGCGCCGACGCCTGGAAAACCACGCCATTTGTTGCCCTACTGCTGTTGGCGGGTCTGCAAACGATCCCAGCCGACCTCTACGAAGCAGCGGCCCTGGAGGGGGCCACGCCGTGGCAGACCCTGCGGCGCATCACCCTGCCGCTGCTGACTCCCTATCTCTTGATCGCTCTGCTGTTCCGCCTAGCCCAGGCGCTGGGAGTGTTCGATCTGATTCAGGTGCTCACCGGCGGCGGTCCAGCCGGCAGCACCGAAAGCCTGGCGCTCTACGCCTATCTCAATGCCATGCGCTTTCTTGATTTCGGCTACAGCGCCACGGTGATGCTCGGTTCATTCGCGATTCTTCTGTTGCTGTGCGGCATGGCAGCACTGGCCTGGCGCTGGAGCCTGCGCTGGCAGGGGGGGCTGCGCTGATGGCCCGATTGCTGCTGCTGCTCTGGAGCCTGGGTCCGATGCTTTGGCAGCTTTATTCGTCCTTCAGGCCAAGTGCCGCTCTGAGCGGTGTTGATGGGGGCGGCTGGACCCTCGATCACTACCGGCAACTGCTGCAGGGCGATCCGCCGTTCCTCACCTATCTGTTCAACAGCGCCGTGGTGGGTGCCAGCGCCACGGCGCTCACCCTGGTGCTTGCGGTGCCCTGTGCTTATGCCTTGAGTCGTATCGGGCGTCGACAGGCACGAACCCTCACCCTGCTGGTGGCGGCAGCTGTGGCATTTCCGGCGGTCTTGCTGTTTCTAGCGCTGCTGGAAGTGGCCCGCGACTGGCATCTAGCCAACCAGCTGCTGGCCCTAAGCCTTCCCTACGCCGGTTTGTGTCTGCCCCTGGCGATCCTGTTGCTGCAGGCAGCCTTCGCCGACATCCCGATCGAGCTCGAGGAAGCAGCGTTGATCGAGGGGCTAACGCTGTGGCAACGCTTGCGCTGGATCCTGCTGCCGCTGATGGCACCGGCCGTGGCCAGTAGCGGCCTGTTGGTCTTTCTGTTCAGCTGGAACGAATACCCCATTGCCCTCACCTGGTTGAGCCGCACCGATTTGCTCACCCTGGCGCCGGCCATGGCCCGCATCGCCGGCTCCTCTGTGTACACAATCCCGTTCGGAGCCTTCGCAGCTGCCACGGTGCTGGGCAGCGCACCCTTGATCTTGTTGATGCTCCTGTTTCAGCGACAGATCATCAGCGGGCTCACCCAGGGAGCGATCAAGGGATGAAGCAGTCAGGCCCTGAGGGTTTCAACGGATTGGAGCTGCGGGAGCTCAGCCGCCGTGTGGGCGCTCAAACGCTGGTGGATGAACTGAGCTTCACGGTGGCTCCTGGCGAAATCCTGGCGTTGCTCGGCCCCAGCGGCTGCGGCAAAAGCAGCACCCTCCGCTTGATCGCTGGGCTGGATCCGGTCAGTTCTGGCGAGATCCGCCTCGGTGGACGAAATGTCACGGCTCTGCCGCCAGCCCAGCGGCAGGTGGCGATGGTGTTTCAGAGCTATGCCCTGTTCCCCCACCTCAGTGTCGAGCGCAACCTCAGCCTCGGCATGGAGCTGCGGGGCATGGCCAGGGCCGAGATCAATCGCGAGCTCGAGCATGTGCTGGCCTTGATGCAACTGCAGGGGCTTCGCCAGCGCAAACCCGCTGAACTCTCAGGCGGGCAGCGCCAACGGGTGGCCCTCGCCCGGGCACTGATCCGCCGGCCGGCGCTGTTTCTGCTGGATGAGCCGATGAGCAATCTCGATGCCCAGCTGCGCGAGAACCTGCGCGCCGAATTGCGCACCCTGCTGCGGAGCACGGGCGTTCCAGTGGTGTACGTGACCCACGACCAGCACGAGGCCATGGGCTTAGCGGATCGCATCGCCGTGCTGCGGGAGGGCCGCTTGCAGCAGCTAGGCACTGCGGAAAGCCTGTACCACGATCCTGCCAACCGTTTTGTGGCCCGCTTCCTGGGCAGCCCCACGATCAATCTGATCGAACGGGGCAGCGAACAGCTTGGTCTTCGCCCTGAACTCCTGGAATTGGTGGAGGCGGGCAGCCCGGTGCCGGATGGATGGAGCGCCCTGGAGGGACAACTCATCCACCGCGAATGGCTGGGTGATCGGGTGATCAGCCATGTGCGCTGCCCCCGTGAGGGGACCCTCAAGGTGCTGAGCAGCACCGCAGCGGGCGGGGAATCGCTGCAGGTGCGCTGGCGCCAAGCGGATGCACTGCACTTTGATGCCCACAACGGCGAGAGGCTGCCAGGCTCGATCGGAGCTCAAGCCTCCTGATTCAGCCGCCCATGGCGCTCCCAGGACCCACCACAACCTTCATTCCGGCACTGCTGGCTCTGGTGGGCGGAGGCCTGCTGGGGCTGCTCGTGGCAC
>JBIIDQ010000196.1:0-4024 GCA_044238295.1 Vulcanococcus sp. | reverse complement strand
GGGGGGCCTTCGTAGGTCCAGAGAGTGAGTTCCATCGGAGCAGTGCCTCAGGCGAAGGAGAGTGCGGCGCGGCGGCGCAGGGGCCGGGCGAAGAGTTCGGCCAGATCAGCGGCCTGATCGATGCCATGGATGGGGCTGAAGACCAGCTCGATCGACCACTTGGTGGCCATGCCTTCGGCCTCCAGGGGATTGGCGAGCCCAAGGCCGCACACCACCAGATCCGGGCGCTGCTCGCGCACCCGCAGCAGCTGGTTGTCCACGTGCTGCCCCTCGCTGAGCTGGGTGCCAGGGGGCAGCAACGCCAGCTCCTCGGCCATCAGCTGGCGATCGAGATAGGGAGTTCCCACCTCCACCAGCTCCATGCCGCACTCGCGGCTGAGGAAGCGGGCCAGAGGAATTTCCAGCTGGGAATCGGGCAGCAAAAAGAGCCGTTTGCCAGCCAAGGTCTCCCGCTGGGGAGCCAAGGCACGCTGCCCGCGCTCCACCAGCGGATCGAGCACGGCCGCCACCTGGGCAGGCGCGATGCCGAAGGCGGCGGCCGCCGCGGCCATCCAATCGCGGCTGCCCTCCACCCCGAAGGGATAGGGAGCACGGATCAGCTCAGCGCCGCGATCCACCAGGGCCCGGGCGGTGCCGCTCAGAAAGGGCTGAGCCAGCAGCAGCTTGGTGCCGGGCCCCACGGCGGGTAGTTCGGTGGAACGGCGAGGCGGCAAGCTGGCCACCCGCTCGATGCCGAGCTTGTGGAACAGACCAATTAGGCGATCTTCCACCGCATCGGCGAGGGTGCCCACGATCAGGAGCTGCTGCTCGCTGCTGGCGGGCATGAGCGGGATCAGGGCCTGCAGAGCACCGTCTTCCCCCTGGGTGAAGGTGGTTTCAATGCCGCTGCCGCTGTAGTTGAGCACCATCACACGGCCGGCGTGCTGGCGGTTGAGGCGCTCGGCAGCTTTGGAGAGATCGAGCTTGATCACCTCGCTGGGGCAGCTGCCCACCAGAAACAGGGTGCGGATCTCGGGGCGACGCTCCAGCAACTGAGCCACGAGGCGATCGAGTTCCTCATTGGCATCGGCCAGGCCGGCCAGATCTCGCTCCCCCAGGATTGCGGTGCCGAAACGGGGCTCGGCAAAGATCATCACGCCGGCGGCGCTCTGGATCAGATGGGCGCAGGTGCGAGAGCCCACCACCAGAAAGAAGGCATCCGGCATGCGCCGGTGCAGCCACACGATGGAGGTGAGCCCGCAGAACACCTCGCGTTGGCCGCTCTCCTTAAGAGGAGGCGGTAGATCGGGGGCTGCGCTGGAGCGTGTGGCGATGCTCGATGCCATAGCCGGCCTCCTGCCGTGCATCACCCTCGCTAGCGCCAGCCGGCGGCTGCAGGAAACCCCTTGTGCACAACCCGTAAAGCCGGCGGTGTGGGAAAGCCCACAGGCCAGCAACCACTCAGGTGCCGGGCAGGGAGCGCAGCGCCTCCTCCGAGCCCATCACCACAAGCAATTCACCTTGAGCGAGCACATGGGACGCCGGTGGATTCACGTGCAACTTGCCCGCAGGCCCCGCGGCCAACACATTCACATTGAAGTGCTTGCGCAGGTTGAGATCGCGCAGCGAGTGGCCCACAAACGCTTGGGGCACCTTGATCTCCTCAATGGAGTTGCGATCGTCGAGGCGCAACTGCTCGAGCAGGTTGGGGCGCACCAGTTCCACACCGAGGCGCGTTCCCATCATTTTTGAGGGGAACACCACCCGATCAGCACCCACGCGCTGCAGCATCTTCACGTGCAGATCGCTGGTGGCACGCGCGATCACCTGACGCACCTTCGAACCGGGCGCGTCCTTACAGATCAAGGTGGCGGTGATGCTGGCTTCGATCGGTTCGCTCATGGCCACCACAACGGTTTCCATATCGAGCACCCCGGCGGCGCGCAGGGCCTCCTCATCGGTGCAGTCCACCACCCGCGATTCAATCGAGGCATCGAGCTGGCGCAGGGCGTCGATGGCGCGCTGGCTGGAATCAATCGCCAGCACATCGGCACCGGCCCGCAGCAGCTCAGCACACACTGAGGAGCCGAAACGGCCCACCCCAATCACGGCAAAACCTCCGCGCTGGCCTTCAGGCCCCGCACCCCACTGCCACCACTGGTTCACGGTTGTCATTGCACGCCTGACCCGACCTTTCTAGACGTAGAGATCCTCTCGAGGGAAGCCCACCCGCGGCTGAGGACGGCTGCCGTAGAGGGCCGAGAGCAGCAACAGGATGCCGATCCGCCCCACGAACATCCCCACCATCAGCACCAGCTGTCCCCAGCGGTTGAGGTTGGCGGTCACGCCCAGATCGAGGCCCACGGTGCCGAAGGCCGATACGCAGGTGAACAGCTTCTCGAGAAAGCTGTAGTCCTGGTGCCCAGGCACACCACCAGCCGTTGGGCCAATACCCAGCAGCAAGGCCATCAGCACCACAAACAGCAGCGAGGCAAGGGTGACACCCACGGCCCTGAGCACCGTGCCATCGGGGATCTGACGGCGGTGAATCAGCACATCGTTGCGGCCCTGCAGGGTGGAGCGGGTGGCCCCCACGAGGATCGCGAACGTGGTGGTTTTGATGCCACCGCCGGTGCCCCCAGGGCTAGCCCCGATGAACATCAGCAGAATCATCAACAACAACCCCGCATCAGTGATCGTTTCCGCGGAAAGCGGAATCGTGTTGAAACCGGCCGTGCGGGTGGTGATTGATTGAAACAGGGTGATCTGAATTTTCTGCCAGAGATTGAGATCGCCAAGGGCATTGGCCTGATAGCCGAAGTGTTCGGTAATCAGCAGACCAATACAGCCCAATACGATCAACGCCAGGGTGCTGCGCAACACCAGGCGCGTGTGCAGGTTGAGGCGTCCAACGCGGCGCAGATGCTTGCGATTCGCCCAGAGATCGTTGATCACACGCCAGCCAATGCCGCCGATCACAATCATCGAAGCGATCACTCCGTTCACCACCGGGTTATCCCGATACTCCACCAGATTTTGTTCCCACAAGCCGAAGCCGGCGTTGTTGTAAGCGCTGATCACATGAAAGAGTGACGCCCACATCCGCTGCAGCGGATTGCTGATATCGGTGAAACCAAACACATACAAAATCAACGCACCGGCACCCATCACGCAAAAGGCGGTGAGCAGGATGCTGTTGAAGGTGGGGCCAATACCGCCCACGCCGAATTCATCGAGGGCGCGCCCCTTGTCGAGGCGATGCCTCAAACCGGAACGCCCCTGCACAAACCCCTGCAGGAAGGTGGTGATCGCCATCAAGCCGAGACCGCCGGTCACGATCAAGCCGGCGAGCACCACCTGGCCAAACACGGTGAGGTCGCGGTCGACCACGATGATCGATAAGCCAGTCACCGTGATCGCCGAGGTCACCGTGAACAGGGCCTGCCAGAGGCCAACGTCATCGGTGGAGCAGAGCGGTGACGCGAGCACAAACGTGCCCACCACGATCACGATCAGGCCGGTCACCACCGTGAACTGGGGCACGGTGAGCTGTTGGCGCCAACGGTTCAGGGCCTCCATTGGGCGGCTCGGGCGAGCAACGGTCATCGAGCCTGGGGCTGGTCAGCTGGGTCACCGTAGGTAAGGTCCGAGCCAGGTCACCGGTCAACCCATTTGATGAACCCCATACTTGCCCTCATCGTCCTGGGGGCGGTGATTCTGGTGGGTTCAGCGATTGCCACAGGCGTTGAGGCCGCGATCCTCACGGTGAACCCGATTCAGGTGCATAACCTCGGCCAGCAACGGGTGCCGGGGGCTCGCGCTCTGGAGCGGATCAAGGCCAGGCCGGGCCGGGCACTGGCCTTACTGGTGGTGGCCAACAACCTCTTCAACATCTCCGGCTCGATGGTGCTGGGCAGCCAGGCCGATCGAGTGTTTGAAACGGGCTTCGGCGGAGCAGCGGGCCTGATCGCCTTCAACGTGCTGTTCACGCTGCTGGTGATCCTGTTTGCCGAAATCCTGCCGAAGGCCATCGGCAACAGTTTTT
>JBIIDQ010000327.1:0-4039 GCA_044238295.1 Vulcanococcus sp. | reverse complement strand
GTCTTGCATGGAACCTGATGGAAGAGGCGGTGGTTAGAGAAGAAAGATCCTCAGGAGAGGGCGCCGACGACGTAGTCGAAGTAGAAGCCAGCCTCTTCGGCATCACCGCCGGTGAGCAGGCTCATGGAGGCGTTCTTCATCTCGCGCACGGCTTCAGCCATGGCTTCGAGGGGGGTGCCCAGGGAGCGATACATCTCCTTGGCGCCGATGATGCCGATCTCTTCGATCGGGGTCACATCACCAGCGACGATGCCGTAGGTCACCAGGCGCAGGTAGTAGTCCATGTCGCGCAGGCAGGACGCGGTCATTTCCTCGCCGTAGGCGTTGCCGCCGGGGGAGATGACGTCGGGGCGCTTCTGGAACAGAGCACCGCCAGCGGTCTTAACGATGCGCTCGCGGCTTTCGGCCAGGACCTGGGCGACGCGAAGACGACGCTGACCGCCGCTCACGAAAGCCTTGATCTGGTCGAGTTCGCCAGGGCTGAGGTAGCGGGCTTCGGCGTCCGCGTTGATGATCGAGTTGGAGACGATGCTCATGCAGTTCTGCCTCGAAACAAGCGGTCGCCTGAACGGTGACCGATATCCGGTGGGTAAGGGGGAGGTTCTTCGGTCGCTCCTGGCAGCACCCCGGGACCAGGTCCAGGGAGTGTCCCGCGGAGTGCTCCTCCCGCAGTGGACTGCGTCGGGGGCGGGCGACTGAAGGTGCGGCAGCAGTGCTGACCGCCGAGTCATTCTGTGGCAACGCCCAGCGGCCTCTCGGTGCCCGGTAACAGTTCTTCACGGCGAGCCTGGGTCGTCAAAACGCCTGCGCCATCTGGGATCTGTGCGCTTCGGCGTATCGCTGCTTCTGTGTTGGTTGTTAACAATTAATCGCGCTTGAACGCCGCCTTTGTTGCTTCTGGCCTGCTCTAATTGTGCCGCGCTTTGTAACATAAATTGCCTCCACATCAAAAACCCCCTGCCGCAGGGCAGGGGGGCTGAGATGAGTCGTTGAAGGATTAGGACTTGGGGGCTTAAGCGGTGGGGTTGAGGGCCGCGTTGCCGCCATACACAGCTGCTGTGCGGTTCACGGTGCTGAGTGGAATGCCGTCGCTGGTGGCCATGCCCTTCAAGTAGGGCACGGTGTCGCGCCCAAAGCTGTTGGCGTAATCGGCTGAATTGAGCACGTCGTCAATGGCGCTGCGCAGCCCCTGCTCGCAGCGTGCGGCGAGGAAGCGGCTGGTTTCAGCAGGCTGTGCAGCCCGGCCGAGCAGGGCCAGATACGCCGCACCGGCTGCCTTAAACGGCGTCATCCGGTTGAGGCGGCTCACGAAGAGATCGCTGCCTGCCACGCGGCCTACAAATTCCGCCACGCTCAGGGCGCCCTTGCGGAACTGGGATTCAGCATCACCCAACGCTTCAGCCGCCAGCGGTTGGCGACCGAGCAGTTGGCGATACACCGCTTCGATGGCCTCGCCCACTTCAGCGCTGCTGGGTCGCATCGAGAGCTTCACAACGCTGCCAAGGCTGCGCCGCTTGCTGAAGCCTTGCAGCGAGCCTGGCTTGAGGGCCTTGGTCATGGCCGCACCGGGTTGCTCGGCGCTGGCTCCAGCACCGCCGCTCGATACGGCGACACTCCAGCTGCCACCCAGGCCCACCGCAGGGGTGCGAATGGTGCTCGGTGCTGGGGCAAAGCTGGTGGCGCCGGAGCTCCAGGTGGGTGCTGCGCCGCCGCCGGGTTGCCAGCGCTGCCCGCTCCAGCTGCGGGTGGGAGCCGGTGCGGTTTGGATCGAGCCGGGGCCGCTGGAGCGGGCAGCGCTTGGGGCCAGGGTTTCACCGCCGGTGAGGGTGGCGCTCCAACCGCCGCGGATCACGTTGCCGCGCCCAGCCAAGTTGCGCTCGGTGAGGCTGCCGGTGCCACGGAAGTTCACTGGAGGGGTGACCTCGGGGCGGATGCGGGGAGTGGTGTCGGCGTAGGCCGCTGCGTTGAAGGCGCGCTTGAGCGCAGGGACCCGGCGGGTGTTCAGATCGGTCGGGGTGATGAAGCGCTCGTAGGGAACGGTGTCTTCCCCGAAAGCTTCGGAGTACTCCGTGCTGTTGAGCATGGCGTCCACCACGCCGTAGAACCCCTTGCGGGCTGCCACGTCGAAGTAGGCATCAATTTCCCAACGGCCGAAGGTGGGCCGGCCGAGCAGGCGGCGGTGCATCACCTCGATTGCTTTACAGATGTAAAGCCCGCTCCAGTAGCGGCGGCGGAAGGCATCGCTGCGGGCCACCTGACGCACGAACTCGCGCAGGCTCAGGTCGCCGTTCTCGAGCTTGATCTCTTCAACCTTGTTCTGTTCACCGGCGTAGCCGGTGTTGCCGAGCACTTGCACGTACACGGCGCGGATCACCGCCTGGGTGCTCGCTTCGGTGTTGCGGATGCTGGGTTGGCCGCCGCGGCGGGGCACTGAATTGCCGCCGGTGGCGATCTGCTGCAGCCGCACCACCTTCGGGCCGAGCTTGCGCGGGGTGGAGGCCCGGAATTGAGGGCTGTTCATCTGGCCGGGCTGGCGCATGCCATTGCCCACCAGGATGCGGCGGGTGTCGTAGCGGATCGGGGCGGGGCGGGTGCCCACGTTCGCCGTGCCCGACGGGAAGATGGCGCCGTAGTTCAGGCCCAGCGGATCATTGCCGCCGCCGTAGGGGTGCTGATCGGCGTAGGGCTGCCGGTAGCTGGCGTAGAGGGTGACGTATTGAGGCGCACCTTCAAACGGTGCGCTGAAGCGGAACAGCTTGCGGTTGGACCCCCAGCCGGCGCTCTCCTGGGCTTCTTCGCCGATGTCGCGCAGGAAGGGAACGGTTTCCTCCCCGAACACCTGGGCGTATTCCATGCTGTTCACCAGCGAATCCACCAGACCCTTCAGGCCCTGGGCGGAAACGATGTCGAAGTAGCGGGTGAATTCCTCACGGGAGCTGATGCCGCGGCCGAGGAAGTGGCGGAAGGCCAGCTCCACCACACGGCTGTTCACGAAGCGTCCGTAGAACTGCTGCTGGTATTCCTTGCTGTGGCCCAGGGAGCGGATGAACTCCCGCATCGAGATGTCGCCCTGACGCACCTGGGTGGCTTCCACCGGGCAGGGCATCTGGCTGTAGGCCTTGGCGATATCGCGCTCGAACACCTGGCGGTAGGCGGCGCGCACCACTTCGGCTTTTTGGGCGCCGCTCATGCCGGGCCTCATATTGAAGCGCTGGGCTTTGCCCTGGGCCGCGAGGGCATAGATCGCCGGCAGCTGCAGACCCTGGTTCTCAGGGCTGCCCAGGCGCTGGCGCGGTGAGGGAGTGGGAACGGCCAGCTCCTCGAGCAGCACGTTGAAGCTGTCGATCAGGAGCTGGCGGGCTTCCGGCAGATCCTTGAGCAGCTCGGCTGCACCGGCGCGCATCTCCTGCAGGGCCACGTTGGTGGCGGCCAGGGAGCAACCTTTCTCGAGCACATCGCGCAGGCCGCGGGTATTCACCCGCAGGATGCTCGGGTCGCCGGCCACCATGGCGTACCCCACATAACGCAGGAACCAGGCCAGGTCGCGGATCGATTTCTTCATCCGCTCGGTGCCGTAGCGGGCCACCGAGATCGGGCTGAAGCCGGTGGGCAGCACTACGCGCACATCGGCGTCACCACCGGCGCCTTCGAGCAGGCGGGTGAGGGCGTTGCCGCGCTTGGTGTCGCCACTAGCGCCGGCGAAAGTTCGCACCGACTGCTGGAAGGCGGCCTGGTCGGTGGCCAGAGGTGTGGCACCGGTTGCCGATACGGGATTCAGCGGTGCGTCGAGATAAGAGAGCGGTGTGCCCCCGGCAAAGATGCGACTGGCCGCTCGGGCCACGATCGCTTCGGCATTGGCGGACACACGGCGCGCAGCCTCAACACGCAGCTGACCGCTCTGGAAGAACGTCACCAGGGTGTTCAGCTCGCCGCCATCGAGGAAGCGGTCCTGCTGTTCCGCCTCGCGGACGCTGGAGAGCGGCAGGGTGTCGTAGCGCTGAGGAGCAACCCTGCTGCTGCCGCTGCTGGCGGTCACAGT
>JBIIDQ010000195.1:0-4046 GCA_044238295.1 Vulcanococcus sp. | reverse complement strand
AACCAGCCCGAAACCCTGGATGCCGCGCTGCTGCGCCCCGGCCGTTTTGACCGCCAGGTGCTGGTGGATCGCCCCGACCTCTCCGGCCGGAAGACGATTCTCGACATCTATGCCCGCAAGGTGAAGCTGGCCCCGGGCGTGGATCTCGACAAGATCGCGCAGGCCACGAGCGGTTTCGCCGGTGCCGACCTCGCGAATCTTGTTAATGAAGCCGCCCTCCTCGCCGCCCGTGTGAGGCGCACAACGGTGGAACAGGGTGACCTCAACGAAGCTATCGAGCGCGTGGTCGCTGGTCTCGAGAAAAAGAGCCGTGTGCTGCAGCCCGACGAAAAGAAAGTGGTGGCCTATCACGAAGTTGGCCACGCAATCGTGGGGCACCTGATGCCAGGCGGCAGCAAGGTGGCCAAAATCTCGATCGTGCCCCGCGGTATGGCAGCCCTGGGCTACACCCTGCAGCTCCCCACCGAAGAGCGATTCCTCAACTCCAAGGAAGACCTCGAAGGTCAGATCGCCACGCTGCTGGGGGGCCGCAGCGCTGAGGAGATCGTGTTTGGGGAGGTCACCACCGGTGCCGCCAACGACCTGCAACGCGCTACAGACATCGCTGAGCAGATGGTGGGTACCTATGGGATGAGCGACGTGCTCGGTCCGCTGGCCTACGACAAGCAAGGCGGCAGCCGCTTCCTCGGGGGCGGCAACAACCCACGCCGGGTGGTGAGTGATGCCACGGCCCAGGCGATCGACAAGGAAGTGCGGACCCTGGTGGATCGTGCTCACGACCGCGCCCTGGCGATCTTGCACCACAACCGCGAGTTGCTCGAGAGCATCTCGCAGCAGATCCTGGAGAAGGAGGTGATTGAGGGCGATGACCTCAAGAACCTGCTGGCCAGCAGCCTGATGCCTGAGGAGGCAGTGGCCATCGCCTGAGGGCCACCCCCTTGACGGAAGGGCCCATGATCCCGGATAAGGGTTCTTTGAAGAAGGGGCTATGGCTGCCAGCAGCGGCTACCCAGCCTTGGCGGAGCTGAAAGGGCGCGACTTTCTCTCCTCCACCGACACCAGCGCTGAGCAGACCACGGCTCTGCTCGCGCTTGCCGCGGATCTCAAGGCAGGCCGAACCAGCATTGATCTCGGTGGTCGAACCCTCGGTTTGATCTTCAGCAAAGCGTCCACCCGGACCCGGGTGAGCTTCACGGTGGCGATGGCCAAGCTGGGGGGCCAGACCATCGACCTCAATCCCCAAGTGAGCCAGGTGGGGCGTGGTGAACCGGTGGCAGACACAGCCCGCGTACTGAGCCGCTACGTGGATGCTTTAGCGATCCGCACCTTTGCCCAGGAAGAGCTCGATGAGTACGCCCGTTGGGCGTCGATTCCGGTGGTGAATGCGTTGACCGATCTCGAGCACCCCTGTCAGGCCTTGGCCGACTACCTGACCCTGCAGGAAGCCTTCGGCGATCTAGGCGGACTCACCCTCGCTTACGTGGGAGACGGGAACAACGTGGCGCACTCCCTGATGTTGTGCGGCGCTCTGCTGGGCGTGAATGTGCGCGTGGGGTGCCCCAAGGGGTTTGAGCCCGATGCCGCTGTTCTCGAACAGTCGCGCCAGCTGGCAGGCCCGCGTTGCAGCATCGATGTGGTGCACGAACCGGTGGCCGCCGTGCGCGGGGCCCATGCGCTCTACACCGATGTGTGGGCGTCCATGGGCCAGGAAGATGAGAAAGCCGCCCGCGAAGCAGCCTTCAGCGGTTGGTGCCTCAACGAAGAATTGGTAGCGGAAGCGGATCCACAAGCCATCGTGCTGCACTGCCTTCCCGCTTACCGCGGCCTAGAGATCAGCGCGGGAGCGATGGAAGGCAGCAGCAGCCGCATCTTTGATCAAGCCGAAAACCGCCTGCATGCCCAACAAGCCCTGCTAGCGGCTCTGCTGGGCGGGGCATAAGAGAGAGCAAACCCTCCGACAAGCAAACACAACGGCTGGTGTACCTAGCGTGCTCCGCATGGCACGTTTCGAACGGCTCTGGCGGCATGGGCTCGCCATCCTTGCGGGGTCGCTGATGCAACCGACGTTGGCAGCTCCACAGGAACTGCGCGGTGTTTGGCTAACGGCAAACGACATGCCAGTGCTGCGTGATCGCAGCAGCATGCAAGCCACGGTCAATCAACTTGCTGATCTTCAGTTCAACCGGCTCTACGTCGTTGTTTGGAATGGAGGCATGGCGTATTACCCAAGCCCAATCAGCGAAGGACGCGGCTTCCAGAATTTCAGCTACCGAGGACTACAGGGTCAGGATGTCATCGGCGAATTGATCGCCGCAGGGAGAAGCCGTGAACTCGCCGTGCTGCCGTGGTTTGAATTTGGGTTCATGGCTCCCCCAGATTCAGAGATCGCCCAACGCCACCGCGCCTGGCTGACCCAACGACGCGACGGCACACTCACATCGATCAGCGCCGCCGGCGAGGTGGTTTGGCTGAACCCCTTCCGCCCAGAGGTGCAAAAACTGATTACCGAACTCGTGCTGGAGGTGATCAAGCAATACAACGCCGACGGCATCCAGTTTGATGACCACATGAGCCTGCCTCGAGATTTCGGGTATGACCCTTTTACAGTTGAGCTCTACCGCAAGGAAACCGGTAAGCATCCTCCGGCCAATCCCGATGACCCTGGCTGGGTGAAATGGCGGGCTGATCGATTAACCAGTTTCATGGCGAGGCTCAGCAAGTCTGTGCGTGAAGCTCAGCCCAATGCGATTATCTCGGTCTCACCGAATTACTACGATTTCGCTTACAAGCTCCAGCTGCAGGATTGGCGCAGCTGGGTGAAACAGGGCATTGCCGATGAACTGCTGATTCAGATCTATCGATCCGATCTCGACAGCTACTTACCGCAGCTCACCAAGCCCGAGGTTCAGGAGAGCAGCCAACAAATCCCCACCGCCATCGCCGTACTGAGTGGTCAACGCAATCGACCGACGCCGATGTCACTGATTCGCGAGAAAGTTGAGGCCAACCGAGCCCAGGGACTCGGCGCAGCCTTCTTCTATCTCGAAAGCCTCTGGAAACTGGGGCCAGAACCAGAGCAGGAACGAATCACAACCCTGGGCGAGCTGTTGAAGCAGCCAACAACCCAAGGCCCCAGCACCAGCTCGAGCCCTTCTCCACCGGCGCCACCCGAGCCACCACCCCTGCCCTGAACAGGCCGCTTGCCAAGTCAGCAAGCGAGCGGTACAAATGTATTGACAGCCATCCGCATCGCCGGTGCCCGCAGCATCTCCCGAGCCGCTTACCCCTGCCCAGCAGGAGCTGTACGACTGGCTGGCGAGCTTCATCGGCCAACACCGCCATAGCCCTTCGATCCGCCAAATGATGGAGGCGATGGGGCTGCGTTCTCCCGCACCGGTGCAGAGCCGTCTGCGTCACCTCCAACAAAAGGGCTGGATCACCTGGCAGGAAGGGCAGGCCCGCACCCTTCAACTCCTGGGCGAGCTCACCCCCGGTATCCCCGTGCTGGGCGCCGTCGCTGCTGGTGGCCTCGTGGAAACGTTCGACGACGTGAGCGATCGCCTCGACTTAGCTCCCGTGCTGGAAACGCGCGGGCTCTTTGCCCTGACGGTGAACGGCGATTCGATGGTGGATGCCCACATTGCCGATGGCGACGTGGTGCTGATGGAACCAGTCGCAGAACCCAGCCGACTACGCAACGGCACGATCGTGAGCGCCCTCGTACCCGGCAGCGGCACCACCTTGAAGCACTTCCACCGCGACGGCCATCAAGTGCGCTTAGAGGCGGCCAATCCCGCCTACGCGCCGATCGTGCTCGATGCCGAACAGGTGGCGGTGCAGGGCAAGCTCGTGGCGGTCTGGCGGCAGGTTTAAACCCGTCAACAGGCCTGCACCACTGCGGTGTAAGCTCACTGCATCGAAACGGCGGGCCGCAAGGCCGGTTCGGGATCCCAGCCCCGATCAGCCTTTTGATCCCAACGGGGCCATAGCTCAGCTGGTAGAGCACCTGCATGGCATGCAGGGGGTCAGCGGTTCGAATCCGCTTG
>JBIIDQ010000194.1:0-4052 GCA_044238295.1 Vulcanococcus sp. | reverse complement strand
AACCGGCAGCGCTCAAGCGTGCATCGATGTCATCGCCGATGTAGTCGCGGTAATACGGCTCATGGAAGGCACGCCGGAAGTTGTCCATGACCGTTTCGAAGTGGGGTGAATCCGCCAGTTGCACGGAATCCGCCAACACCAGAACGCCTCCTGGTTCCAACACTCGGTAGCAGTCGTTGATCACGGCCTGCCGCGCTTCAGCGGGCAGCTCGTGCATCAAGAAAACGCAAGTCACACCCTGCATCGTGCCGCTCCCAAAGGGCATGGTCTCGGCATTGCCTTGAACCAACTGAGGAAGTTCGTTGGGCAGTTGGCTCAACCAGCGGTTGGCTTGACGGAGATAGGCGGCTGAAAGATCAAGTCCCACCAGTTGAGCCTTTGGCAACGCGGCACGCACCTGGCGCAGGGTGCGGCCTGTTCCTGTGGCCACATCCAGCACACGCAGTTGGTTGGGTGAGCGATCGGCAAAGGCTCGTAATCCTTGGATTAATGGTTTGAGAACACGCCGACGCATTGGGTCGGCCGTGCCGTTGAACAAAATCTCCACTTGCAGGTCATAGAGCGATGCCGAGTGATCGCTCAAATAACCGTCGGTTTGGTGGTGGAAGTTTTGGAGGTAGTAGTCGGGATAGATCGCAGGGTCCACATCCCCCGGCAGATCAGTCACGTTCCGCTCGCTGCGCCGATTCCAGGTGCTGGGCATGTCGAGCCACACCATGGGGTAACGCGCAGCCCAGTCGAGCCAGGGCGCATCAAACAGCAAGCTTGTGGGATACAGCCCCTGCTCGGCCTCGTCCCAATCGACCTCCATCAGTGCTGCGTTTGATGCCTGGAGGTCACCCAACAACTGGGGGGGGATCGGTCGAGTTTTTGGAGCGCCTTCGGGTGCCACCAGCTCCATCAACTTGGTGCTGACTTCTTTATGGGCCACCCCCACCAAGCTCTTTCCCTGCTGAAGGGCTTGATACGCGAGCTTGGTGAGCGGATCGGCCATGGAGCGGCGCAGGATGAGAGCAAGCTTCTATTCCAGCGGATCCTGGGCAGCACTGCGATCCTTCTGGGCCTGTTAGAGCAGCGCCAATGTGCCCTGCTGAACTCAGATCACGATTCTTGGAGGCCCCATCCATTCTGTAGCAACAGCTACAGAATGGATGCATCATATCGATGGGAGGCAGCCATGAGCAATGCCCCAGAACGGAGCCTTTCCAGTGAACCGCTGTTTGTGGCCTGGATGCGCAGCCGTCAGCAACATCAGCGCCGCCACCAGCCGGTTGTGCGTCAACGGGAAGCCACCGTTGATCTCAGCGAAGCGTCCAACGTGCACGCTCAAGAGTTGGCCTGGGCTGAGCGCCATGCCCATGAGCGCCGCCTCCATGACAGTGCGATCGCTCAACTCCGTCACAACTAATTGACGTTGAAGCATCGCGGCTTGTCTGGACTCTTCGCGTTTGGGGTCGCGGCAACCGCTGCTGTTGTGTTGGTGGCCTGCCAACGCAACAGCAGCCCTCCACCGACAGGTTCCGCTTGCTTGCCTGGCAGCCCCGTGGCCAAGCAGTGCAGGGGGGTGGCGATCGTTAGCCATCCTCCCTATCCCGAATCGCAGACGCCTCAGTTGAGCGTTCAGGCGCTGGATCCCGAGTTTGAGCGGATTGTTGGGCGCACCCCAGAGCTGATTCCTCTGGCCACCGGCTTCGGTTTCCTTGAAGGTCCTGTCTTTCTGAAGGACGCCAAGGGTTCTGGAGGGTTGATCCTGCTGACCGATCAGATCCACAACAGCATTTACTCGCTGCGCTGGAATGGTCTCGTCGATGGTGCAATCACGTCAGAGTCTTGGGAAGCTCCAGTTCTTTATCGCAATCCCTCGGGAGTTGCAGATGGGCAAACCGTTGATCTTGCTGGTCATCTCCTTACTGCCGAAACCACTGGACGTCGTGTTTCGATTACGCGCAACGTCGCTGCCAATGTCAACAATGTTGATCTTCAGGCGGCCACACTGGTGGATCGATATCTTGGCCGTCGCCTGAATTCACCCAATGACCTCGTTGTGAAAAGCGATGGGGCCGTGTGGTTTACAGATCCAAGCTATGGATCGCTGCAGTTTCCCCCTCAGACTGCGGCACTGCCCAATAATGTTTATCGCTATGATGTTGCGACCAAACGGCTCAGTGTTGTTGAGGGTTCATTGGTCATGCCCAACGGCATTGCCTTTGGACCAGGCGAGAAGACGCTTTACATCATCGATAGCGGAGCCATCCAAGGTCCTCGCACTTATTTTTCTTATCTGCCCCACCGGATCTACGTCTACGACGTTCAATCCAATGGGCGCACTCTCGCCAATAAGCGCTTGTTCGCAACTGTGTCACCAGGTTTTCCTGATGGAATGAGACTGGATGCTGCCGGCAATGTCTACGTTGGCGCCCTTGATGGGATTCACGTGTTGAATCGCCAAGGAAAGTTGATCGGTAAATTCCTGATGGCCAAACAAACGGCCAACCTCACATTTGGTGGTGTTGACAACAACATCTTGTTCATTGGATCCAGTGACACGCTTTGGGCGATCAAGCTGAAAAGCCGTGGTCTGGTTCCCGTGCGCTCTGCATCGCCTCTCTAGTTGTCGCAGCCTGCTGTCGTCGCGACAAAAAAGCCCTGGCATTGCCAGGGCTCAACAGCCTGTTAAGTGAGGATCAACCGATTGCCTGTGTTGATCAGGCGTCGTAGTACATCGTGAATTCGTGGGGGTGCGGCCGCTGACGCAGCTGCTGCACCTCTTCGTATTTCAGAGCGATCCAGTTGTCGATGAAGTCTTCGGTGAAGACGCCACCGGCCAGCAGGTACTCGTGGTCGGCCTTGAGGGCCTCCAGAGAGCCGTTGAGGGAGGCGGGAACCGTGGAGATCTTGGCGAGCTCTTCAGCTGAGAGTTCGAACAGGTCAACGTCGGTGCCGTCGCCGGGATCGATCTGGTTCTTGATGCCGTCGATGCCGGCCATCAGCATCGCCGCGAAGCCCAGGTAGGGGTTGGAGAGGGCATCGCCGGAGCGGAACTCGAGGCGCTTGGCCTTGGGGTTCATGCCGGTGAGCGGGATGCGCACGGCGGCAGAGCGGTTGCCCTGGGAGTACACCAGGTTCACCGGCGCTTCGAAGCCCGGCACCAGACGCTTGTAGCTGTTGGTGGTGGGGTTGGTGAATGCGAGGAAGCTGGGGGCGTGCTTCAGCAGGCCGCCGATGTACCAGCGGGCTGTTTGAGAGAGGTTGGCGTAGGTGCCTTCACCCCAGAACAGGGGCTGACCGCCTTTCCAGAGGCTCTGGTGCACGTGCATGCCGCTGCCGTTGTCGGCAAAGATCGGCTTGGGCATGAATGTGGCGGTCTTGCCGTATTTCTTGGCAACGTTGCGCACCACGTATTTGTAGATCATCACGTTGTCGGCCGCGCTGATCAGCTCGGCGAACTTGATGCCGAGCTCGTGCTGCGCGGTGGCCACTTCGTGGTGCTGCTTCTCAATCGGCACGCCCAGGGCACCCATGGTGAGCAGCATTTCGCTGCGCATGTCTTGGAGGGTGTCGTTGGGGGCGACGGGGAAGTAACCCTCTTTCAGCTGGATTTTGTTGGCAAGGTTGCCGCCTTCCTCAACGCGATCGGTGTTCCAGGGGGCTTCGATCGAATCCACGCTGTAGAAGCTGGATCCGTTGGCGCTCTTGTATCGAACGTCGTCGAAGATGAAGAACTCAGGCTCGGGGCCGAAATAGGCGGTGTCGGCCAGGCCGGTGGTGCCGAGGTAGTCGAGAGCTTTCTGCGCCAGAGCACGGGGACAGCGCGAGTAGGGCTTGCCGCTGCGGGGCTCCTGAATCGAGCAGATCAGGCTGAGAGTTTTGTGACTGTAGAAGGGGTCAATCCAGGCGGTGTTGGGGTCGGGCACCATCGCCATGTCCGACTCGTTGATGGCCTTCCAGCCACGAATCGATGAGCCGTCGAAAGCAACGCCCTCGGTGAAGGCGGCTTCATCGATCAGGTCTTCGCAGACCGTGAGGTGCTGCCACTTGCCGTGCAGATCAAC
>JBIIDQ010000193.1:0-4085 GCA_044238295.1 Vulcanococcus sp. | reverse complement strand
GAGCGTGAAACGTGGCGCTCCCCGCGTCAGCTGAATAAACGGTTTCGGCGTCTTGTGCGAAGCCGATTTCGCGGGAGATCAGGGTGATGCCTGCGAGAGAGCGCGTGAGCCCAGCGTTCGACTGAATGGCCGTGACGTACACAAACGGCGCCGGTCCAGGCGGTTCGTCCAGGTTCGCTTGGATGCCATTGCGAAAGCTTTGGAGCAAGTCGCGCATCGCTGGCAAGTGGTGGTTGCTGCTTCTGGAATTTAGGGGCAACACACCAGATCTGCATTATTTCGTGCTGTCGGGCCCTATAGGTGGTGGCATGTGCTCGCTTGTGCCGTGGCGTCTCCTGCTCCTGAAACCGGCCCCTGGTGGGATCAGCGTTACCGAGATGGCAGCGATCGCTGGGAGCTGGGCTCACCCGCGCCTCCGCTGCAGTGGTTTCTCCAGGAGCACCCGGAGGCGCCGCGATCGCCCGGCAAGGTGTTGGTCCCTGGTTGTGGCCGGGGTCACGAAGCGGCACTTCTGGCTGATCTGGGTTTTGACGTGGTTGGCCTCGACTTCAGCGCTGAAGCGATCCAGGAGGCGCGCAGGATCTATGGCGAGCAACCCGGGCAGCTGTGCTGGCTGCAGGCTGATCTGCTCGATGGGGTGGCCTTGGCCGCTGCCGGTCTGGCGCCTGGCAGTTGCGATGGCGTAGTCGAGCACACTTGCTACTGCGCCATCGATCCCGCCCTGCGGCCGGCTTATCGACAGGTTGTGGCCCGGTTGCTGCGGCCGCAGGGGTGGCTGTTGGGTCTGTTTTGGTGCCATGGGCGCCCAGGCGGGCCTCCTTATGGCAGTGATGCTGAGGTCCTTCAGCGCGATTTCGTCGCGTCAGCATTCACTCAGAAGCTGTGGAGGCCTGCCCACAATTCAGCGCCGGGCCCTGATGGCGAGCCGCGCGATTACGAATGGCTGGGACTCTGGCTCCGGGATGCACACTGAAGAGAGGAGCGCTTAACGGACCTGAAGCCTGATCTGATCGTTGTGGGCAGCGGCCTTGGGGGTCTCTGCTGCGGGGCCTTGGCTGCACGCCATGGTCTTGAGGTGTTGGTGCTTGAGGCACACGATCGCCCGGGTGGAGCAGCTCACGGTTTTGAGCGTCGAGGCTTTCAGTTCGAGTCCGGTCCATCGCTGTGGAGTGGTCTAGGGCGCTGGCCCTCAGCCAATCCCTTGGCTCAGGTACTGCGAGCCGTTGGGGAATCGGTTCCCGTGGTGAGCTACGAGGAGTGGGGTCTGTTGCTGCCGGAGGGGCGGCTTCGCATTGGCGTCGGCGCTGAGCCGTTTCTGAAGGCAATCGGTCAGTTGCGTGGGGCGGCGGCTGTCGACGAGTGGCAGGCCTTCATGAGCTGGTTGGAGCCCTATTGCCGCGCCGCTGGATCGTTGCCGTTGCTTGCGATGCGTCCAGGCTTGGGGATGGCCGGAGTGCTCGGTGCACGTGGGTCAGCCACGCTGCTGCGCCAGGCCCCACGGCTCGCCGCGCTGGGGGGGGCGTTTGGGCCCATGGCACGGCGTCATCTCAGGGATCCCTTCCTGCTCCATTGGGTTGAGATGCTCTCGTTTCTGATCTCGGGTCTGCCGATGGATCAGACCAGCGCCGCTGCCATGGCCACGCTGTTTGGCGAGTGGTTTGAGCCAAAGGCCAGCCTGGATTACCCCGTGGGTGGTAGCGCTGCTGTGGCCGATGCGCTGGTGCGGGGGCTGCAGCGCCACGGTGGGGCGCTGCGCACACGGGCAGCCGTGCGGCGAATTCGAGTGGAGGGCGATCGCGCCGTGGGCGTTGAGCTTGAGAACGGCGAGCGGTTGGACGCGCGTCTGGGGGTGGTGAGCAATGCCAGCCCCTGGGACACGCTTGGGCTCATCGCTCCGCAGGATCAACCGCGTCGCTGGGCAAGGCAGATGCGGGACATGCCCGCCTGCGCCAGCTTTCTGCACTGGCATGTGGGGCTGCGCGGTGGCGGTGCCGTTGACGAGCTGCCGATCCACCACGTTTGGGTGGGTGACTGGCAGCGCCCCATCGGTGCGGAGCGCAACATGCTCGTGTTCTCGATGCCTTCGCTCTTGGATCCTCAGATGGCCCCTGATGGCCATCACGTGGTGCATGCCTACAGCCCCGCCAATGAGCCCTGGGAGCTGTGGCGTCATTTAGAGCCGGGCAGCCCCGCCTACGAGGCCCAAAAAGAGAAGCGCTGCGGGATTTTCCGCCAGGTCTTCAGCCAGGTGGTTCCGGATCTGGCCGATCGGATCGTGCTGGAACTGCAGGGCACGCCTCACACACACCGCCGCTACCTGAACGTGCATCAAGGGAGCTATGGCCCAGCGATCGGTGCTGATCGTTCGCCATTTCCAGGGGGCAGTACGCCGATCGATGGCTTACAGCTCTGTGGAGCTGGTGTCTTTCCGGGCATTGGTGTTCCGCCAGTTGCTGTGAGCGGTGCCATGGCCGCTCACAGTTTTGTCCCGGCCGCGAAACAGAAAGCGCTGTTGCAGGAGCTCGGGATCAGCTAATCCACTCAGGATTAAAGCTGGTGATTCCATCGAGGCGAATCTGAAGATTGGCGCTGCCATCGCCACTGAGATCGCCTTGGAGCAGCCCATCAGCAAAACGCAGCTCCCCAGCGGTCCCGCTGAAGGAGTCCTGGCCGATATAAGTCCAACCTTGTCCAGCAAGGCTATTGCTGATTCCTAAGACGGCATCGATGCCCAGTCGATCTCCCTGTTCTGGAGTGAAGTCGAGAATGCGATCAATCTCACCCGGCTCCGTATCGGCGGCGGTGAAGCTGAAGAAGTCTGCGCCGCGGCCGCCTTTCAGACGCTCATCACCTCCGCCTCCTTTGAGAACATCGTTCCCCAGGCCGCCTGAGAGCAATTCTTCACTGCCGCGGCCGATCAGCATGTCATTGCCGCGCCGACCAAAGAGGGCCTGATTATTGGCCTTGCCAATGATCAGGTCGTTTTCAATGCTGCCTTTAACAATGCTGGCTTTGCTCTCGATTCGATTGGTGAGGGTGGCTGCTTCTGTTTGACGCCGCACGCTACCCAGGGTGAGTTCGATGGCATTGCCCAGCATGTGATGGCCACTGCTGGTTGGATGCACATCATCAAAGTACAGATAGCTGTCTGTTTTCTCTCCGCTTGGATCGAGTGGGCCTTGTGCAGAACCTAAAGTGTTTGTGATTCCATAGCGAGCAAAGTCGCCAAGTTTGCTGCCAAACTGTTGGTACTGTGCTTCGTATTCGGGGTTGAAGTTGATGAGATTTGCATAGGGGAAGGCGGTCTGAACATCCGCCACCATGGCTTCAACCTTGGTGCGAAACTCATCAATGACTCCAGAGTCAATCTGAGTGATCCACTCCTTCAGCCACTCGGGTGCTGTTGGAGCACTTCCGGCGAGGATGATTTTTGAGAGGAATGGTGCTTCATAGGGGACGCCATTCACTTCGCCTCGAATCGGAGAGATTGCTGTGAGGACGGCTTGACGGGCATCACCGAAACGGAGAACGCTTTCAAGGTCGTTGCGAAGTTGTACGACGATTTGATCGAGCGTTGCATCCAGTGGTTGTTCGGCGCCGAAAGCCAACAAGATATCGTTGCCTCCGGCCCAGACCACGGCTAAATGATCGCTATCGAGGCGAACACCCTGAGTGCAAAGCGCGGCTTTGATTTGAGAGGCAACTCCGAGGTTTTCGAGTTGCAGTTCTGAGGCGGCGCTTGGGTCGGTGAACTGATAGAGAGTGGCGGTCCCAGTGGTGGCACCACCAATGGCGTACGACGTGCCGCTCTGGGTTTGAGAGGCTAGATCGGGGGGGCTGATCAGTGTATTGGCGTAGAGGAAATAAGGATCTGCGGGAAGATTGTCTTGATCGCTCAGCTTGTCTGGAACGAGGCCAAGTGTTTTTGAGAGGCGTGTTTGCCAGTTGCTTTGGCCATTGCTAAACGTCACCCCGCTCCATGGCGGTGATGCATCAGGGGCAAAGACCCCCCGCTGGGCTTGCGCTGCACGAGACCCATAATCACTCAGGCTGTCTCCGAAGACATGCAAGCCATCAAATTGGCT
>JBIIDQ010000192.1:0-4086 GCA_044238295.1 Vulcanococcus sp. | reverse complement strand
TTTGCCTGGGGGATGAAAGGGATACCCGAAGCAGAGGCAGCCACGCACGGCTGAAGCGTGCGTGAGCTCATCCAGCAACAACGTGGCCATCCGCCCTCCCATGGATTTCCCCCCAATGAAGAGTGGGCCTGCCGCAGCCACTTCAGCCACCTGCTGACGCCAGCTCTGCAGCAACACGGGCTGCCGGTCCGGCCCATGACGCTGGCCGGTCTCACGCGAGCGAGCCATATAGGGGAACTCGAAGCGAAGCACCCTCCAGCCGCACGCAGCCAAACCGCTGGCTACAAACTGCATAAACGGACTATCCATCGGCGCTCCAGCGCCGTGAGCAAGCAACAACGATGCAGGCGCAGTCGCTGGCCCGTCGATCAGGCGAGCTGGCGGAGTCGGAGTGGAAGCAGTCATCAAGGCATTAAAAAACCCCTGCTGACGCAGGGGTTGTCTTGAGCTCAGAGCCAGGTGGCTTGGGCTCGGATCAAGCTCAGCCAATCGCAGGGGCCGTCAGGGCCACAGGGATCGACTGGGTGGTCGCCAGATCCAGGGGGAAGTTGTGAGCGTTGCGCTCGTGCATCACTTCCATACCCAGGTTGGCGCGGTTCAGCACATCGGCCCAAGTGTTCACCACTTTGCCCTGGGAATCCAGGATCGACTGGTTGAAGTTGAAGCCGTTCAGGTTGAAGGCCATGGTGCTGATGCCCATGGAGGTGAACCAGATACCAACCACGGGCCAGGCGCCGAGGAAGAAGTGCAGGCTGCGGCTGTTGTTGAAGCTGGCGTATTGGAAGATCAGGCGACCGAAGTAACCGTGGGCAGCCACGATGTTGTAGGTCTCTTCCTCTTGGCCGAACTTGTAGCCGTAGTTCTGGCTTTCGGTTTCCGTGGTTTCACGCACCAGCGAGCTGGTCACCAGCGAACCGTGCATGGCGGAGAACAGGGAGCCACCGAACACACCAGCCACACCAAGCATATGGAAGGGGTGCATCAAGATGTTGTGCTCAGCCTGAAACACCAACATGAAGTTGAAGGTGCCGCTGATGCCTAACGGCATGCCGTCAGAGAAGGAGCCCTGGCCGAAGGGATACACCAGGAATACAGCCATGGCTGCAGACAGCGGAGCGCTGTAAGCCACGCAGATCCAAGGGCGCATACCGAGGCGGTAGGAGAGCTCCCACTGGCGGCCCATGTAGCAGGAGATGCCGATCAGGAAGTGGAACACCACCAGCTGATACGGGCCGCCGTTGTACAGCCACTCATCAAGGCTGGCTGCTTCCCAGATGGGGTAGAAGTGCAGGCCGATGGCGTTGCTGCTGGGGATCACAGCGCCGGAAATGATGTTGTTGCCGTAGATGAACGATCCGGCAACAGGCTCACGGATGCCGTCGATATCGACAGGGGGAGCCGCGATGAACGCAACGATGAAGCAGATGGTGGCCGACAGCAAGGTCGGGATCATCAGCACACCGAACCAACCCACATAAATGCGGTTATCGGTGCTGGTGACCCACTCACAAAATTGTGACCAGGCGCTGGAGCGGCCGCTGCGAAGGGCAGTGGTCATGAATCAGATGGCTCCAAAGAGCCGAATAAGAACAGACGCCACAGATGTGGCAGTCCCACGCTATGCAGAGCAGATAAAGATTCCCGAAAGCAAAAATTAAGGTTGCCGAATTCAGGTAAACTTCATGAAGCACTTCATAAACGATTCATGAAGTTTTCAATCGTGAGGTGCTCGTGTTGGTTTGCAGCAACCATTGCTGCCCCTGCTGCAGAAAACCGGCCCAATCGAGCTTCTCCGCCTCTGCCGCCCGTGCCACAAGCAGCGGAGCCTGCTGTTGTAACAGCCGCTCCAGCTCCTCTTCAGGCACGCCCACGGCGAGAGCCATGTAGTCGGCCATCGCACGGCCCACCACACGCGTGAGATAGGCAGCGCTCAAGGCCTGCAGAGCGCCACCCACCAGCCAGGTGGCGCCATGCAGTTTCACCACAGCGGCGAGCGCCTGACTACTCCACTCCACAACACCAAGGCTTAGGCAGGCCTTGGCCAGATGCAGTGACGCAGCCTGAAGTTGCTCCAGCGACCAGGGGCACTCCCAGAGGCGCGCCATGTCCTGGAGCATCAGACCATTGGCAGCCGCCAGCACAAGCAGATCAAGACTCGGGAGCGGTGCCACCACCACACCGGCCGCCACTGTCCATTGCGTGCGTTGCAGCAGCTGTTGCCAACGCTGCCGGCGCAGCCCCTCGAGCTCCGCCTGCCAAGTGGCATGGAGCTCCTGGAGGCAGCGCTGCTTCGTGGCTCGGCGCCGCTCCGGCCGTAGAGCCGCAAACGCTTGAGCCAGCGGAGACAGCTGGTGAATCAGCTGCTGAGGTTGCTCGGGTGACCAGGGGTGGCAGCAATCGCGAAGGGGCTCAGGCAACTGTTGCTGCAACTGCCGGCCAATCGATGCCCAGTCATCACCCTCATGGTCGACCAGCAGCTCGCAGTGCTGGCCTGGTGGCAACGCCTCAAGCCAACGTAAATCGGCAGCCTTGAGGGGCAAATCCAGGCGATACACGATCAGATCGCACTGGCGAAAGGGATCGGGCCACTGCCATTGATCGCTACTGGGGGGCAGCGGATTGCTGCGCAGCACGCGCAAGGGTTGGGGTGCAGGGCACTGCTCCAGGAGGGCGCTCTGCAAGCCATCACTCCAACCCCGGCTGCCCACCAAGGCCACGCTGAGATGGGGCTCGGACTGCTTCTCACGCAAGGTGTCCAGCTGCAAGCGCCGCGTTTGATGAGCGCAACGATCGCCATCGGGCTGGAGTCGCTCAAAACTCCCGAGCACGCTTTGACAGCGCTCGAGCCAACCCTCAACACTCGATGGCAGGGCGCGACCACTGGGGCGAAGCCGGCCGCTGAGCACCCAGAGACCCGCCGCCGCCGCACTCAAGCTCAGCAAGGACGACAGCGGGCCATGCATCGTTTCCAAGACCATCAGGCCGCCACCAAGCCCAGCGGCAAGGGGCCAGAAGCGACGGATCGGCGGTACAAGCACAGCGCGAATGAGCGGTAGCGATCCACCAGCTCCAGAAATGAGCGCTGCTTCGGGCTTGGCCTGCGACGGGATCAACGGTTGCCGTGTCCAGCGGATGCGTCGAATCTCTTTAGCTCAGCTGGTGTGAGCTGCCCAGACCCAATAGCTTGGACTCACTGTCGCAACCCTCCGTGGTCATGGGAGTCGCCAGCAGCCGGCGAGTCGAGGGGGCAGCGCCGCTGATGCGGCAGGACACGCGTCGGTCGGTGCAGCGGGTGTTACTGATCGCGCTGGCCGTGAATGTGTCGATGACTGTGCTGAAGCTGGTGATCGGCCTGCTCACTGGTTCGCTGGCTGTACTGGCCGATGCAATGCACAGCGCCACAGATGGGCTGAGCAGCCTGCTGGGCCTGTTCACCAATGGCCTTTCGGATCCCCGGCCCGATCGCGATCATCCCTACGGCCACGACAAATACGAAGGGCTTGGAGCCCTTGCAATCGCCGGCTTCATCCTGTTCACCGCCTTTGAGATCCTCAAAAGCGCCATCGAGCGGATCTCCTCTGGGCTGCCCCCGCTTCGCCTCGATGGCCGGGAGCTGCTGCTGCTGTTGATCGTGCTCGGGTTCAACCTGCTGCTTGCCGGGTTCGAACGAAGCCAGGGCAAACGCCTGGGCAGCCAGCTCCTGCTGGCCGATGCCAAACACACCACCAGTGACATCTGGACCACGGTGGTGGTGCTCCTTGGCCTGGGGGGCGTGCTCCTCTTTCGCATCAACTGGCTGGATGTGGCCATGGCGGTACCGCTGTGCCTGATGCTGCTGAGGGCCTGCTGGCAGGTACTCACCAGCAACCTGCCCTGGCTTGTGGATCAGATCGCCATCGCACCGGAAGCCATTCACGAGGTAGCGATGGCAGTACCAGGTGTGCTCAACGTGCACGACATCGCCAGCCGCGGCGTGCTGGGTCAACAGGTGTTCATCGAGTTGCACATGGTGGTGGATGCCAACGACCTGCCCACGGCACACCGGATTACAGAGCTCGTGGAAGAGCATCTCGAGGCCCGGTTTGG
>JBIIDQ010000191.1:0-4087 GCA_044238295.1 Vulcanococcus sp. | reverse complement strand
TGCTGCTCCAGCTCAGTCCTCAGCTTGGAGATCCCACCCCAAACGAACAAGGCACCGTTATCGGGTGTGACTTGTCAGGGCTACAAACAACACTGCCTTCCTGCCGGGTGGACCTACCCAATGCGCCTATGGCGCCAGACGCGGCAAAGGTCAGGCTCAGCCTCACAGAGCCTGCAGGGCCTCTGGAACGGGCCGAACCGTATCGGTGGATCTACTAGTCCATCCGCACGAACGATGCCTGGATCAGGTTGGTAAGACCAAGGCATCAGGCTCCGGATGATTTCTCCGGAATTGGCGGTCGTCAGCCGCGCGACGGCACGTGAGCATGAATAGTGGCATTTCAATTCCAAAAGCCTGTTCAAATAGGGCCACAACTCCTTTGGTGTTGCCGAGGCCACAGATCTCGATGGCATGGCCGAGCCCTTGGCGGGGCTGATCGGTGAGTGCAGCAAATAGTTTGTTGAGTCGGTGCTCCTGTAGCGCTTGTGCAAGGCTCATGCCTCGCACTTGCTCGAAACTCCTGTCCAGGCAATGTTTGCTGATGCCAAGAAGTGTAGGCAAGTCTTTGATATCGATGGACTCCTGAAAGTGAATGCCAAAGTATTGGCGTACCTTTGCGACGATCTGCATCGGGCTTTCGCATGCTATGGCGATCACAGCAGATCTTTCCTTCGCAGGCTGATTGGTCATTGCTTGTTATTGATTGCTACGGAGGTGCAGCGACTTGATCACATGTTGGCGCCTAATCACTCGATGGGCCCGCTGAGGCCGGGAATTGACTTACTACTCAAGATGCCTTCATCTTGCGCCATGTTGTGTGACATATGAACACACTTGGGGTCAATCGCTCTTCCTCCAGTGGCCTGGCGTGTTTGGCCTCTTCGGTGCTAAGCGAATGTTGCGGCCCGTTGCCTCTGTTGGGTTTGCCGTGAGAGGCGGGAGCGATGCTGCGGCAGTGCTTTCGAAAGCGGCTTCTCAAAGCCGAAAGGTCCGTCAGCCACTCGTTGTGGACGATCACTCAATCGTCCACCGCCGGGGTGTAGAGTGAAATTGATTCAACGACCACTCTCAGGCGGGTTTCTCTTTCAAGCGGCGAGTTTCACGAGCTTTTGGCTTCGGTATTTCTCCACTCGACCAGTCACTTTCTTCAGGGCTATCAGCGAATCGGCTTCATAATTCAGCTTATTGAATGACAATTTACGTGGGTAACCTTTCCTTCGATGCCGAAGTGGAGGACCTAAAACACCTATTTGCTGAGTACGGCTCAGTGAGCAAGTGCAGTCTTCCGCTCGATCGCGAAACAGGTCGTAAGCGCGGCTTCGCTTTTGTGGAGATGGCAGACGCCAGCGCCGAATCCAAGGCTATCTCCGATCTTCAGGACGTTGAGTGGATGGGCCGCTCGATCCGGGTGAACAAGGCCGAGCCTCGTCCCACTCCAGCGTTTGGCAACAGCCGCTGGTGATCTCGTTCCCAACCGCTCAAGCGCTGTTGCGATCGAATGGTTGTTCCTTTGGGGCATCTGTTCTGAGCTCGGCCCGGGATGTTGTTGGTGGCAACGCTCAGCCTGCAGACATCGATGGATCGCGGGCTCAACCGTCATCGCTGCCCTCAGCATATGACGAACAATTGGTTCAAATACTCTGAAAAACACATGACTCAATCCACTGCACGCTTTGGTTTTGTTGGTTTCGCTGAGACCTGGAATGGCCGTCTCGCCATGCTCGGTTTTGTGATCGGTCTCGGTACTGAGCTGCTGACCGGCCAGGGAATCTTGTCTCAGATTGGCCTCGGTTGAGGTCATGACCAACCCTCCCTCTAACGAGAAGTGGTATCAAGACCGTGCCATTCAGCAGATCCATCTGGAGCAGTTGAAGCACGCTGAGCTGTTCAACGGCCGCGCCGCCATGCTCGGCCTTGTGATCGGCATCATCACCGAGGGGCTCACCGGCGCAGGGATTGCCCATCAGATTGGTCTTGGCGCACTGGTGGACGGCTACGCCGCCTGCCGCACGCAGTTTCTGCCTTTCTGCTTCTGAGCCTTGCTGGTGATGCTCGCGGCTTAAAGCTGGAACCCCTGGGCGTTGCTCAGGGGTTTTTTGTTTGGCACTTAGCTGAGTGCCAGCTAGCAGCTGAATCAGCCTGAATTAGTAGGGCCGATGGAATCGAGTCAACAAGCGGTTCTCCCGAGGGGCTGATCCCACAAGCTCTTCAGGGAGGTTGTTGCCGCCGCTGCTTTGTTGCTGCTGCCGAGCGGCTTCTGCCACACAGCATTGTTGTCGATAACCGATCAGGTCGATTCCAAAACAGGTGACGAACTGATGGTCTGTTCTGCTGACGGCTGACAGCCCGGTGCCAAGGCCACAGTGGTTGATCTGAACTTCGATCGCCTCGGCTGGATTCCTGTGCATCTGATCGCAGAGTCGATTCAGCCTGTATTCCAGAAGTGCTTGGGTTGCAGTAAGGCCTTTATGACGGTCAAACGCAGTTTCAATATGAACCAAAGAAATCCTCAGGTTCTGGCTCACCTCCGGTATTGCGATGGGATCGGTGTAATGCTCTGCGAAATAGTGATGCACGGCAAGCACAATTCTGTTCCCTTCGTAGATGTCTAGGGGTTGTGGATGATGGTTAATTGTGTGCAACTTTTGCCGCCTCTCTGCGTGTCTCTGTTTTCAGTCTGCTTGCAAAAAGCTGCTGGCTCAGGTGTTCGCCATTGTCTTCAGGGTTGCGCAAACAATCGACATCACGTCTTGAGCTTTTCCGCTGTTTCACTTAACAGGTCTGGCGCATCGAGGGGTCAGGCTCTAAAAGCTGGGCACCAACAAGGGTCTGCCTGTGTTCTTGCTGGGACCATGCGACAGTCGCCAGATACGTAACGCTGGTGCCGGGGTAATGAATCTCCAGCCGTTCCCCTGGGCGAAGCTCATTCTCTCCCTCCAGAGCCAGTCTCATCCCTGATGCGCTGTCATCGAGCAACTGTGCACGGCGATGGCGGAACCGATCGCTTTCAACACGCACAATCCAGGTCCGATGCAACTGCGTACGGGGCTCGCATCTCCGTTCTTCCCTGATGCTCATGGAGCCCCCCGTTAAGCGGCCAGCTAAGACAGCTCTAAGCCGGCTTGCAGAAGAAAAGCAAGAGAAGATCTGCTCAGTGCAACGCCATGGGTTGGGCCCCATCCCCTACCTCTAACTGGAGTTGTCACAGTGAAGAGGTCCCCGCTCGTGTGGATGTCGTGGTTCAACCGCTTCTGGATCCAGTTCGGCTTTTTCGCATGGATCTGCCAGATCACCCATGCCCCTGGGGGCTTCGGGCTGTTCGGCTTCTGCAAGAGCAGCAGATCGCTTTTGAAGACCACCGCCTTACCAGCAAGCAGGCGGTTGAGGCCTTCAAGGCCGCCCATGGCGTTGCCACGACGCCACAGGTCTTTGCTGGGAATGAGCGGATCGGTGGCTACAGCGATCTGGCGATCCGGCTTGGGTTGAGGCCGGAGTCAGGAGAGGTGTCCTATGCACCCGTCGTTGCGGTCTTCCTCACTGCCGCATTGATGGCGGCGGTTCTGGCAGAGGGTGTCGCTGGCTTTATGGGACTGGCCATTTGTCTGCTGGCCATGCTCAAGCTGATGGATGTGGAGGCGTTCGCCGCCAGCTTCTGCAAGTACGACCTACCAAGTCAGCGCTGGCGGGGTTGGGCGCGCCTCTATCCAGGTATCGAGCTGCTCGTGGGGCTTGGCATCCTGGTGCAACCAACCCGGGTCGTCGCACCGATGCTGGTGGGTGGGCTTGCCTTGTTGCTCGGCTCCATGGGGATGGTGTCGGTGGGCAAGGCGGTGTTCGTTGATCACCTGGCGTTGAACTGCGCCTGCGTGGGTGGTAACTCCAAAACACCACTCGGTGTGGTGAGTTTTGCGGAGAACCTGTTGATGGCCGTGATGGGGGTGGTGATGCTTGCTGGCGGCTGAGGTCGCTCAGGCGCGTGCCCTGTTGGTGGAGACGAACAACGCCAACCCAGAGGCGATCACAACCAGGGTCAATCCTCCCAGCAGCAGTGAGTAGTAGGGCTGCAGGTTGATCGGCCCAAACCGTC
>JBIIDQ010000190.1:0-4112 GCA_044238295.1 Vulcanococcus sp. | reverse complement strand
CCCGTGAATAGCACCGGTTCGGCTGTGGTGTCGGAGATCAGGCCCTGGGCATTGCGCGCCTCTACCAGTACGAATCCCTGCCCTAGTTGGCCCGCAGTGAGCTGTGGCAGGTTGAGGGGAAGGGTCCAGCGTCCCGTGGTGGCATCTGTGGTGGCACTCGCGATGGCCGTGCCCAGGGAGGTGCGCACCTGAACGGTGCTGCCCGGCTCACTCCAGCCCTGCAGCGTCAGTTGCGGTGCTGCTCCGCCTACCCGACGGATGACCGCGAGCGGAACGCCGAGCGTGGGATCGATGGTGTTGGTGCCCCAGTCGACCGATGGTGGGGGCGGTGGGATCAGGGCCGCTGCGACTTCGGCCGTGGGTTGCAGCTCCAGCAGTTCCACCCAGGCCTGGGGCAGGTCTGGCGTGGTTGCTGCGGCCTGACTGCCCACCACCACGAGCGTGTTGATGCTCCTGCCGCCGGCAGCGGCCCTGGGCATCCAGTCCATGGCCAGGGCCAGATCCTCGCCAGGGCTGCCGAACTGGTAGGTCCAGAGGCGATCGCCCTGGGGGGAGTAAGCGGTGAGAAAGCTGTCGATATCGCTGCCATCCCCCCGTAGCGGCTGGCCGTAAAGGCCCTGGGGCGATGTGCCCTGGGTAGTTGCGGCAGAGGTGAGGCCCAGCACGAGCACCGTGCCATCCGCTGCCACGGTGAGATCGGTGATCGACTGGTTGCCCGCGTCACCCAGCAGCCTGCGCCAGATCAGGCTGCCATCCGGGCCATAGCTGGCAAGGCCGATGTCCCGGCCGCCAGCGGCAGGGTTGAGGCCCAAGGAGCCCTGCATCGTGGCCCCCACCACAACCGCGCCGTTGGCGCCAACCGCCAGCCGAGGCTGCTGTTCAACGGAGCTGTTGCCGAACAGGCGCTCCCACAGCCGCTTGCCGGTCCCATCCAGTGCCGAAATCAGAACATCGGTGCCGCCATTGGGCACTAGCCCGGTGGTGGTGGGTGCCGAAGCGAGGCCCACCTGCACCAGAGCCGGGGGATTAGCTGTGGCGGTTGCGGTTGCGGGCATGAGGCCCCCATCCGTGGCTTTGGCCTGGATGTCATTCGGGCCGGCGAGGTAGGTGCGCACGGCTCCCGGCACAGCAGGTCCAGTCGCCTGCAGGGGATAGCGGGTGCTGATGGCCCCGTCGCCCGCCAGGCTGGATCCAACAGTGATCAGGCTGGGGGTTGCTGCCGAACCTGAGAGCAAGAGCCGATGGATCTGCTCGTTGGGCAGCAGGAGGCTCCAGGCCACGGCGGGTGTCGCGGTGAGCTCCCCAAGTCCGATCAGAACGGTCTGCGATACGGCCTGCGATCCCTCACTGGAGGTCTCTGCCAGCAGAGCCAGGATGGCTGTGCTGGAAGCCGGATCCACTGTGAAGGCTGAGGCCAGCAGGCTGATCGGGCCTGTCACTGGGCCTGTTACACCGCCCATGGCGCTCCCCAGGCCAGGGAATAGCGACTGGTCGATCAACCAGGGGGAGGCCAGGGACGCGGAGGTCCAGTCGGGCAGCGGCAGCAGTAGGGCCGAACTGGCGGTGGCTTGGGGGCCATCGGCGCTGCCCAGCGCAAAGCTGTTCTGAACGCTGCTCAGCTGAGAAAGGATCTGCGGAGCTACACCGGCCCAGAGGAAGGTCTTCTGGCGCAGGATCGGCCCCAGGCTTGGCTCCGTGCTGCTCACAGCCATGGCGTCAGCTCGAATGCGCTCCGGCTCCTGAACTTAGGAAGTGTGGTGCCCCTAGGCCCCGAGCTGGCCCGGGGCAAGTCGGAGTTTGCATCACACGGCCAGCTGCAGCTCGGCTACATCCGAGAAGCGGCTGGCCACCGGTGCCAGCAGACTGGTGCTCTGGCTGATCACATCTCGGCTGGACATCAGCTCGCCGCTCTGCACGCCCACGAGGGTGGCCACGTGGTCGGCGCCGAGCTGCACCTTGGTGCCGCCGGCGATGGCCGTGAACACCGGCTGGGGTGCGGCGGCGGCGAATACCAGCTTGTCGGTGCCCGGCTGGAAGTCGGTCACCACATTGGCGGCACTGCCACCGCGCCAGGCGCCATCGAAGAGAACGAATCGGTCACTACCAGCGCCGCCCTGCAGCACGTTGCCACCGCCAAGGGCAACCAGCAGGTCGTCGCCGCTGCCACCCACCAGCACATTGGCCCGACCCCCCACCAGGGTGTCGTTGCCGGCATTGGCGCTGAGGCTGGCGGGAGCGCTGGCTGAGCCGATCAGCAGATCGTCGCCGCTGCCGCCAACGAGGCGCCCGCCCTGGGGAGCCGACAACACATCGGCGCCATCAAAGCCGTAGGCACTGTGCTGGCCTTCAACGGCGCGGCTGAGCCGCACCAGATCCTCACCGGCACCGCCATGCACCTGCAGTGGCCTGGCCTGCAGACCCTGCAGCGCCAGGTCGCCGCCGGCCGCATCCAGTCGCACCACCGAGGGCCGGAGGGTTGCGGCGGTGGTGGGAGCGACCAGCACGAACGGCCGCTCGCTGGTGGTGGCCACCAGACCGGCGGTGTCAGTGGCGCGTACCTCCACGCTGCCGTTGTTGCTGCCCTGGAAGCGGATCGCCGCCAAGGCCGCCTGCACGCTGGCGGGATTGAGGGCAGCACCAGTCGTGGCGCCCGTGAACAGGATGCGGCTGCCCCCCTCGAGGCTCTGGGCCTGCAGCCCGGCCGGCACCTGGGCCAAGTCGAGCTGAAGCGTGCTGCCGCCTGTCACCTTGATCTCCACCTGACGGATGGGGGCATCGGTTTGGGCGAGGCGCAGGCCGGCGCCGAGGAGGCTGGTTTGGCCACTGATGGCCTGCAGACGGCTGGCGCTGGTGCGCAGGTCCGGCGTGAGCCGGACGTTGACACCGGCCAGCAATGGGTTGCCGCGCAGGTCGCTGATCTCGGTGTTGCGATCGAGCACCACCTGACCGCTGCCGGTGTTCACCAGCAGTTGATCGAGGCCAAGCTGGAAATCGCGAATGAAGTCAGGCCGGCTGCCCACCTGGGGCGGTTCAGCCTCGTTGACTTCGAACACATCGGCTCCGATGCCACCGCTGATGGTGTTGGCGCGGTTACCTAGGTTCGTGATGGTGTCGGGGGAGTTGCTCAGTTCGAGCAGGCCGTTGACCCCAGCCTCGATACTCAGGCTGCCGCTGGGCCTCAGCACGAGCACGCGCTCGCTGGTGCTGAGATTGAGATCTAGGCCGGCGGGCAACTGTTCCAGGATCGACCCGTTGGCGCGGGCATCAAAGATGGCCAGGCTGCTGCCCAGGTCGAAACCAGCCGCATCAAGCTTGATGCGGCGGCCAGGGTTATATAGAGAGACGCTGGACTGATTTGAGCTGAGCTTGATCGGCTCGCCATCGATCACCACATCGCTGCGCACCGCCAGGTTCTGCAGGCGCAGATCCAGGGAGGCCGGTGTATCGGCTTTGTTGAAAGCAGTGGCCGGCGTGGCGTGGTTGGCCTTCAGATACTCGGCCAGCGCATCCTGCTCCGTGCCATCACCCGCGAAACGGGCACCGCCGGTGAGTGCAGCTGTGGGGTTGTAGAGATCAACGCGGTTGATGGAGGTGTCGGAAGGGAACGGATAACCATCCCCACCGCCAGCCAGGAAATTGAGGGTGACAATCCGGAAGCTGCGGGCTGGATCACCCAGCAGAGCACCATCCCGCACCAGCAGATCAAGGTCGTTGCCTTGGTTGTCCTGCAGGGCGAGGTTGAGGATGCGGCTACCGGCGGGTTTGGTGAGGTCGTAGCTGAACTGAACTCCGCTGACCTGGGGGAAACGACCCTGGCCAGCACCAAGGGCGAGGCCGTGCTCCAGCAGCTCCTTCAACTTGCTGGCTGTCACGGTGACCAGGGACAGCGTGTTGTTGAAGCGCAGCGAGTTCTCGATGTCGAGGGTGGAAACGCCGCCTTCGGGCTTGCCAGCGGAGGCGTTGGCCTCCGTGGGATCCTTGGCGCCGCTCACTACATCGATCGAGCCAATCTGGGAACGAATGCCGCCGCCGTTCTTGAGCGACAACACGACAGTGGGGTCGATGCTGCGGGCGTAGGCCAGGTTGGCGTCGGCCGTCAGGTTGCCGAGGTT
>JBIIDQ010000189.1:0-4162 GCA_044238295.1 Vulcanococcus sp. | reverse complement strand
GCCCTGGCTGGCGGCCATCTGCACGGCGGTGTTGTTGCCCATCACCTGCACGGCCACCATCGTGAGGCTCTCGCACTGGGTGGGGTTCACCTTGCCCGGCATGATTGAGCTGCCCGGTTCGTTTTCGGGAAGCACCAGCTCACCGAGGCCGCAGCGTGGTCCGCTGCCCAGCCAGCGGATGTCGTTGGCAATTTTCATCAGGCTCCCGGCCAGCACCGTAAGGGCTCCGTGGGCTGAGGCCAGTGCTTCATGGCCGGCTAGGGCCTGGAACTTGTTGGGAGCGCTGCTGAAGGCGGTGCCGAGCCGCTCACTCAGCCGGGCCGCCACCGCTTCGCCGAAGCCTTTAGGGGCATTGAGCCCGGTGCCCACGGCTGTGCCACCGATCGCCAGCTCGCGCACCCGCGGCAAGCTCAGTCGGATCGCCTCCAGCGCCAGCTGCAGCTGGGCCACATAACCACCGAATTCCTGCCCGAGGCTCAAGGGCACCGCATCCTGCAGGTGGGTGCGGCCGATCTTCACCAGGCCTGCATAGCTGGTGGCCTTGGCCTGCAGCGCTGCCGCCAACTGCTCCACGGCGGGCAGCAGGGTGTTCTCCAGCTCGAGCACCACGGCGATGTGCATCGCCGCCGGGAAGGTGTCGTTGCTCGATTGGCTGAGGTTCACATGGTCGTTGGGATGCACCGGGCTTTTGCTGCCCAGCTCCCCGCCGAGGGCTTCGATCGCGCGGTTGGCGATCACCTCGTTGGCGTTCATGTTGCTCTGGGTGCCAGAGCCCGTTTGCCACACCTTCAGCGGAAACTCCCCATCCAGCTCGCCGCCGGCCACCTGCTCCGCCGCCGCCACGATCGCAGCGCAGAGCCCTGCATCGAGCTTGTCCAGATCGCGGTTGGCTTCAGCGCAGGCCGCCTTCAGTTGGCCGAAGGCATGCACGATCGCCAGCGCCATGCGCTGGCCGAAGGGGAAGTTGGTGATCGAGCGCTGGGTTTGAGCCCCCCAGTAGTGCTCGGCCGGCACCGCAATGGCGCCCATGCTGTCGGTTTCCTGGCGCGTGCTCATCGGGAGGCCACGATCTCGCTGTTGAGTTCGTTCACCTCGCGGCTGAGGCTGAGCTTCACGTCGCCTTGAGGTTTGAGGCCTGTCACCTCGGTGAGGGCGGCATTGATGGCATCGATGCTCACCGGGCCGGCCTCATCCAGCACCGGTTTGCCCTCGGTGTTGAACACCACCACCTGAGGGATCACCCCTTTCCAATAGCTGGCGGGATCGGTGGGGCCGTGGGTATCGCGGTTCTGGATCGGGTCGGTGGAGAGCAGGATCAGCTCAACATTGCGGCCCCAGAGGCGCTGCAGCTCGTTGAACACCACCGCGTATTGCTTGCTGGCGGCGCTGTCGTCGAGGAAAAAGCCCAGCACGATCGGCCGGTGTTCGGCCATGGCATCAGCCAGGGTGCTGCGGGGCGGCACCAGGGAACCGTTGCCGGCGTAGAGGGCGTAGATGTTGCCGTCGTAGCTGTTGGTATCACGCGCGGCCTCAGCCGCACCTGGAGCCAGGCCCAGGGCCAGCAGTGCGGAGAGGACCAGGGCTGCCAGAGGTTTCAGCAACCGGGCCAGGAGGCCGGGCATCAAGACGATGGTGAGAGTGAGGCCATTGTGACCTTCGAGGTTGATCGCCTGGCGATGGAGTCTCAGCCGCGGCTGACAGTGCGGCCCATGCCCTGGAGGATGCCCTTGCCGATGAGGCCGATGGCCCTGCCGATCACCTGGGTCAACACCACCACCAGCAGATCACCCAACCTGCGGATCACGCTCTGCAGTTGTGGAGCCAGGGCATCGCGCGCTTCAAGGCTCAGTGTGATCAGCTGCTGGCTCCAGGTGAGTTGCCGCAGCTCGCTGTCGCGCGGTTCGGTGAGTACTTGGGGTGTGATGGCACCGTTCTGAAGGCCATAGAGCAGTCGGCGGCTCTCATAGAGCTGCACCGGCCGCTCAAACAGATTCCCCCAGCGCTGCTGGGAGTTGAGCTGGTTGCGCAGGCGCTCGAGGTTGCGGGTGGCGAGCAGGTCGGGCCGGAGCAGGTAGCGGCGCAATTCCGGCCAGGTGCTGCAGCAGCTCAGGATCTCGGCACTGATCAATTCAGCACTGCGGATCAGCCAGTTGCCGATGAGCAGCTCGAGGTGGAGTAAGGCCTGGGGTTCGTCCGGTGCCAACAACCGGCCTTCCACCAATAGCGGCTGGGCCTGCGCCAGCGCAGCCAGCATGGGCATGGCCAGCGGCAGATCAGGGTCGGTGGCGTCCAGGTCGCTGGCGCTGCTGAGGCTCTCCGCCACGGGCAGCAACCCGCCCTGCTGGGGCAGCTGCACGTATTCGCCAGCCATGCTTCGGAGGGAGAGGCGTCGCAGCTCTGGCTGCTGCTGCAACCACCTCTGCTCAAGCTCATCGCCACGCAACTGTTCATGGCGCAGGCGGGTGATCAGCAAATCAAGTTGGCTGATCAGGGCCAAGAGCAGGTCGCGGCGATGCTCAGGGTTCAGTCCATCGAGGGCTAGCAGTTGCCCGCTGCTGTTTGATACGCCGCTCTCGATCGCGGCTGTGAGTCGCTGCTGAATGGCCTGCCAGACCCCTTCGGCCGTGCGCTGGCGCAGGGTGATGGCAGTGCTGGTGGGCGCGAGGTTGCTAGCGGCGGCCGCGGGTTGGGGGAAAGCCATGCTGATCGGGCCCCAGAGCCAAAGCAGCAGTCGCCGCGCCGCGGCGAGTTCTCGCAGGCGGCCGTGCAACATGAGCCGGGTGAGCCCGCCGCAGCCTCGCTGAAGCCAGTGGTAGCAGCGGCGTTGTTCCGCCTCGATTTGGTTCAGGCCGGAGCGCAGCAGCCACTCCCCCAGGCCGATCGGTTCCGGTTCGGGGAGCTCGGCGGCTAGGGGGCGCAGTTCCACAACCCGTCCGCCGCTCAGCAGGGTGGAGACAGCCTCCGGGATCTCACCCGGTTCGGCCTGTTGGAGCAGACCCTCGCTGGGAAGTTGCAGCAACTGCTCGCTGCTGTAGCGGCAGTCGCCGGGGACCAGCAGCAGCAGCGGCGCTGGCTGCCAGCGATCGCGCAGTTGCTGCAGTTCACGCTCCAGGTTGTCAAACGGCAGATTCCCTGCGGCGCTCCAGATCACCAGCTGCACGCTGTGCTGGAGGCTTTCTGGCTCGACAGCCACGCGGAAGCTGGGCTCAAGCAGCCGCACTAGCCCTTCGCGCAGCAGCGGTTCGGCCAGGATCAGCAATTGGGGTGCGGCCTTGGCCTCGGGCACGTGCGCCAGCTGATGCAATCTGGCGGGCACGTTAACGGGCCTGGCCCTGGTTTCCAGGTCAGCGGGGGCGACCGCTCAGATGGAGCGTGTAGCTCTCAATCGAGAAGCCAGTGTGCTCTTCGATCTGGCGCAGCAGTTCGTGAGGCAGTTCCACATCCAGATCTTGGATCGCGCCAGTCTTCAGGCAGGTGATGTGGCTGTGGGGGTCACTGCGGTAGCCGTAGAGCCGGCCGCTAGCTCGATCGAGGCATTCGATCACTCCAGCGCTCTGGAGGGCTTCGAGGTTCTGATACACCGAGGTATGGCCGATGTTGCGGCCACGGGCATTCAGCTTTTCGAAGATGTCGCGGGCGCTGAGGTGATCCTTCACATCCCAGAGCAGTTCCAGCACCATGCGGCGCTGGCGCGACAGGCGCATGCCCAGGTCTCGGCAGCGGCCGATTGCAGCCTCCAGACCGCCAGCGGCAACCTGCTCAGGGGCGTCAGGGGTAGGTGTCACCGCCAAAACAGGCGTGTGTGGCTTATCCCGTTATAGAACCCGTAGGCGAAGTGAGTGCGTCTTGTAAGCGTTCCGGGCCAATTGCCTGCAACGCTTCCGCCAGATCCACCGTGCCGTCGTAGAGAGCACGGCCCACGATCACGCCTTCGACCCCCAGTGGTGCGATCGATAGCAACGACAGGATGTCTTCCAGGGTGCCGATCCCGCCGGAGGCGATCACGGAGATGGAGCTGGCTTCGGCCATGGCCCTTAGCGCCTCGAGGTTGGGGCCCGCCAGGGTGCCGTCGGTGGCGATATCGGTGCTGATGATCGCGGCGACGCCGCAACCCTCAAAGCTTTTGGCCAAATCGGTGGCCTTCACGGTGCTGGTTTCAATC
>JBIIDQ010000188.1:0-4184 GCA_044238295.1 Vulcanococcus sp. | reverse complement strand
CGCTCGGTCCTACCCAGGGGCAGCGTTTGCAGCTCGGCTTGTCAGATCGCATCGCGGAACGGGCTCATCACCTGGCGCATCAAGATCCACGGGGGATGTGCAGCAGCGGTATCGGTGCTGGCCTGGCGCAGCTTCAGCATGCGGAGCTCTACTCACGCCTGTTTCGCAGCTGAAGAGACGCGCTGGCTGAACTCGGCACAATGCAGTCATGCTCACCCTCTGGATCGGCGCCCTCGACCAGGGCCTGGCTTATGCCGGCCTTGCTCTCGGTGTTTACCTCACCCTTCGGGTGCTCAACTTCGCCGACATCACGGTGGATGGCTCCTTCGCCCTTGGTGGAGGTAGCGCCGCCTTGCTGCTCAGTGAGCAGGTGGCCGTGCCGGTGGCGCTGCTGGTTGCCGTTGGCTTGGGTGCCCTGGCGGGGATGGTCACCGGACTCATTCACACCCGCCTTGGGGTGAATGATCTGTTCGCGGGCATCCTCACCACCACGGGCCTCTACTCGATCACCCTGCGGTTGATGGGTCGCTCCAACATCCCGCTGACGGATGTGCAGTTCGCGGCGAGCAGCGACATCCACTGGTTGGTGGCCTTGCTGCTGGTGGTGATCGGCCTGATCGCCCTGTTAGCCCTGCTGCTCGGCACCGATCTGGGCCTGGCGCTCCGTGCGATCGGCAATAACCCGGTGATGGCTCGCTCCAACGGCATCTCCACGCGCCGTGGGCTCACCGTGGGCATCGCCGCCGGCAACGCGCTGGTGGCCTTGGCGGGTGCGCTGGTGGCCTCCTACCAGGGCTTCGCTGATGTGACCATGGGCCTCGGCTCCTTGATCCTCGGCCTTGGTGCGGTGATCGTCGGTGAGTCGGTGTTGCGGCCGCGTTCAGTGGGCTGGGCGCTCGTGGCGGTTGTGGTGGGTTCGGTGCTGTTCCGCGCCATGATTGCGCTGGCGCTTCAGCTGGGTCTCGATCCGGTGGATCTCAAGCTGGCCACCGCTCTGCTGCTGCTGGCTGCATTGGGATTGGGGCGGTTGCGCATTCCTGGGCTCTCGGCTCCAGGGGGTGAGTCGTGAGCCTGGAGATTGTTGGTCTGAGCTGGGGCCATGCCTTGCCAGGTGGTGGTTGGCGTCAGTTGTTCAACGACTTCAATCTTTCCTGCAGCACTGGTCAGTTCGTAGTCGTGATTGGGAGCAATGGCTCCGGCAAATCGACGTTGCTCAATTTGATTGCTGGGCGCCTACGGGCAGGAGGCGGTTCTGTGCGTTTGGGCGACCGAGAGCTTCTCCGGCTGCCCGAGCATCGGCGCGCCCGGACCATTGGACGGGTGATGCAGAACCCCTTGGACGGCACGGCACCCGGGCTCACCATCGCTGAGAACCTGCGGCTGGCTGAGTGCCGCCGCCGCTCTCTTCTGGCCCCGCAAACGCTCTTCGGTCTGCACCCCAGCCGCGGCGATTGCCATCGCTATGCCGACCTCTTGGAGGAGTTAGGGCTGCCACTGGCGGATCGGCTGCATACGCCAGTGGGCGACCTTTCCGGTGGTCAGCGCCAGACCATCAGTTTGGTAATGGCGAGCCTGGGAGAACCGCGCTTGCTGCTGCTGGATGAGCACACGGCCGCCTTGGACCCTCGCGCCGAGGCGGGAGTGATGGAGCTCACCGCCCGGCTCGTGAATCGTTTGGGCACCACGACTTTGATGGTGACCCATAGCCTCGAGCAGGCTCTCCACTACGGCGATCGGCTGGTGATGTTGCAAGCCGGTGCTGTCCTTGGTGATTGGTCGGCGAGCCAGCGGCAATCCTTCACGCCGGCGTCGTTGCGTGAGCTCTACGCGAGCGCCACAGTGCCGGTGGATGAGTCTTCCCTCCCGTGACCTTGCACCGCCGACAGTTTCTGGCTCTTGCAGGTGCGGGCCTGGGGAGTTCCCTGGTGTTGGCCTCCTGTGGCCGTCTGGGTAGCGATAAGCCACGCAAGGGGCCACTGATCGGCATGTTGCAGATGGTGGATGCCCCGCCACCCAATCTCACCCGCCAGGGCTTCGAAGAGGCGTTGGCTGCAGCCGGCTATCGCGATGGTGAAACGGTCACGTTCCTGCGCCAGGACGCAGCAGGGGAGTTGCCTAACACCACGTTGGTGATGAAGCAGTTTCTGGCGGAGAAGGTCGACATGGTGTTGGCAGTCGGCACGCCGCCACTTCAGGCCGCCATGAAAGTCATGCCGGAGACAACTCCGGTGGTGTTCTGCTACTGCTCCAATCCCTGGGGCGCTGGTGCTGGAACCCCTCCCGGTGGGGTGGGTCAACACCGCCCCAATGTGGTGGGCACCGTGGGCACCAATCCCGTGGGGAAGGAGCTCGACCTGGCGCGGGAGGTGAATCCTGAGATCAAGACCGTGGGACTGATCTTCAATCCAGGTGAGCCGAACTCTGACTACGAGGCCAAGATTTTGCGCGAGGAGGCCAAGAAACGCGGCATCGTCGTCGAGGAGCAGGCGGTTGCCAATTCCGGTGAAGTGCAGCAAGCCGCCAAGGCACTCGCCGAAAAGAAGGTGGAGGCGTTTGTCAAAATCGGCGATTACGCCACCATCCAGGCCTTTGCCGCCATCTGCAAGGTTGGGCTTGAGAACCGTATTCCCGTCTATTCAGTTGATCCGCCCGATATCCAGCTCCCTGGTTGTTTGGCAGTGATTGGTTGGAATTACCGCGACGATGGTGCTGCTGCTGGTCGCCTTGCCATTCGGGTGTTGAAGGGGGAATCACCGGCTCGGATGGCGTTCGAACCGCTCACCAAGACCGATCTCCTGGTGAGCCTGGCAACGGCTAAAGCGATTGGGGTCACCGTGCCTGACGAGCTGGTGAATCGGGCGGATCAGGTTGTGCGTTGATGGCGACGAGTCGTCTACGGGTCGGGGTTGCTGGTCCGGTGGGTTCTGGCAAAACCGCTTTGGTGGAAGCGCTGTGCCGCCGCCTGCGGGATCGACTGCAGCTCGCTGTTGTTACCAATGACATCTACACGCAGGAAGACGCGCAGTTTCTGACCCGCTCAGGCGCGCTGGAGCCAGGCCGTATTCGCGGCGTGGAAACAGGTGGTTGTCCCCACACGGCCATCCGCGAAGACTGCTCGATCAATCGCGCTGCGGTGGCTGAATTGGAGGCGGCCTACCCGGAGTTGGATCTCGTGCTGGTGGAAAGCGGGGGTGACAACTTGGCGGCCAGCTTCAGTCCGGAGCTGGTCGATCTGTGCATCTATGTGATCGATGTCGCTGCCGGCGACAAAATCCCGCGCAAAGGTGGCCCTGGAATCACGCGATCTGATCTGCTGGTGATCAACAAGATCGACTTGGCACCACTTGTAGGTGCCAGCCTTGAGGTGATGGAGCGCGATACCGAGCGGATGCGACCTGGGCGTCCCTGGTGCTTTACCAACCTCCAATCCGGCAAGGGCCTTGATCAGGTAGAGCGATTCCTGCTGAATCAATTGCCGCGCTGATGACTGCGGTTAGTAGCAACCGACACAGAAAGCGCCGCCGGATGTTCTTGTTGAGATCCCCTGCAAAGCAGTGGGTCTCATTGGTTCAGAAAAGTGTTTGAACGGCTACCAAGGCGGTTCCCGCTGCGCCGATACCTTCCGCAAACCGCTGATCGGCGGCAGCCCTTTTGTGACTTCTCTTCTATGACCTCCCCCTCAATGCGGAAAACTTCGCTGCGTTTGTTGGGCGGTGCTACAGCCCTCGCCACCTCCCTTTCGCTGGTGGCCTGCGGCGGTGGTGACAAAGCCGGTGGAGATTTCGATGGTGAAGTGAAGGTGGGCATCCTTCACAGCCGCTCCGGCACCATGGCCATCTCCGAGAACACGGTGGCCGAAGCCGAGCTGATGGCGATCGATGAGATCAATGCCAAAGGCGGCATCACTATCGATGGCAAGAAGCTGAAGATCGTTCCCGTTGAAGAGGACGGCGCTTCCGATTGGCCCACCTTCGCTGAGAAGGCCACCAAGCTGATCGATCAGGACAAGGTTGCCGTTGTGTTCGGTGGCTGGACCTCCGCCAGCCGCAAGGCAATGCTGCCGGTGTTCGAAGCCAAGGATCACTTCCTCTTCTACCCGATTCAGTACGAAGGTCAGGAGTGCTCCAAGAACATCTTCTACAGCGGTGCTGCTCCCAACCAGCAGGCAGAGCCTGCCGTGGATT